>JANYGV010000350.1 GCA_025359285.1 Burkholderiales bacterium | reverse complement strand
CACATCTTTTAGCGCTTCGCCGGTCAGTTCGTTTACGGTCGTGTAGGGATAAGTAATCGCCGTTTGATCCATTACGTGCTCCATGGTAATGGCGTCGCCTGGCAAGATAGACGTGCCCCAGCGGAAGCCCGGAGAAAATGCGATTTCGCTGTTTTTACGCTCCATGAGGGCATCAAGAATGAGCTGATCAAACGATCCGTTGAAATTACCGCGCCGGTAAAGCAGGCCATCGGTGATTGCAAGCTTTTCGCTCAACTTGGCCACATACGGCGCACGGACTTTTTCAATCAGCGCCTGCATGCTTTTATCAGCGGGGAGCAAATTGGCAAATATTGGCGCAAGTTTGTAGCGGAAATCCATGACCTTGCCATTTTTTACGCTGAAATCGAGCACACCCAAAAACTTCCCGTTCGAGCCTGCGTTAGTTACCAGGGTTTGACCTGCTGGATTTTTAACCACAATCGGCGCAGGCACACCATCATGAGTATGCCCGCCCAGAATCGCGTCGATGCCCGTGATCCGCGAGGCCATTTTTAAATCAACATCCATGCCGTTATGCGAAAGCAACACGACCACGGTAGCGCCTTTGCTTCTCGCCGCATTAACGGTTGCCTGCATTTCTATTTCTTTGATGCCAAACGTCCACTCCGGAGTGAAGTAACGTGGATTTGCAATCGGCGTATAAGGGAACGCCTGACCAATAATTGCGACTGAAACACCATTCATTTCTTTCAGCACAAACGGCGCAAAAACAGGGTCACCAAAATCTGCGGTATGAATATTTTGCGCCACAAAATCGATTTTGCCTTTGAAATCCTTATCGATGATTTCTTTGACACGCTTGTCACCCAGGGTCATTTCCCAATGCGCGGTCATGACATTCACACCCAGTTCAAGGCTTGCGTCCACCATGTCTTGGCCTTTGGTCCACAGCGCGGTGCCGGAGCCCTGCCAGGTGTCGCCGCCGTCCAGTAACAGCGCGCCGGGTCGCGAGGCTTTGAGTTGCTTGACCAGCGTCGCCAAATGGGCAAACCCGCCGATTTTTCCGTAGGTGCGTGCGGCGGCTTCAAAATCCAAACATGTGAAAGCATGCGCATCGCGCGAGCCTGCGGCAATACCAAATGCTCTCAATAATTTTTCACCGACTAAATGCGGTGCTCGTCCGCTGGCAGCCGCAATACCCAGATTCATATTTGGCTCGCGAAAATAGCTGGGCATGAGTTGCGCGTGACAATCAGTCATGTGCAAAAAGTGCACATTGCCAAAGCGCGGAATGTCATACATCGCGGCGGCTCGTGGGGTGTTTTGGGTGCTATTGGGGGCGGCCAGCGTCGCGCGGTGATCCAATGCAAATCCACCCGCACTCGCCACTGCCAATAGCTGAATGAATTCGCGGCGATTTATATTCGACATGGATCCAACATTATTTTTAGCATTATTGAAATTCGATATCGTCAGAAATCGCCTTAATGCCCGACGCGGCGCAGGCCTCATCCGCCTCACCGCCGGGGGCACCCGATACTGCAATCGCGCCCAGCAGATTACCCGCGGCCTCAATCGGCAGCCCACCCCCCACCGCCGCCACTCGCGGCAGTTGCCGAATACCACTCATCGACTTACCGGCTTGTGTTTCCTGCGCGAGTACAGAGGTCGGTTGCTTGAAACTCGCCGCTGTCCATGCTTTGTTAATCGCGGTATCAGCCGTGTGTGCGCCTGCAAATCGATCGCGCAACACTACCTGCACCACACCTGCTCGATCCACCACCGCGACTGCCACCTGAAAATCTGACTTACGACACGTTGCAAGCGCGGCCTGTGCCGCTTTAAGCGCGGTTTCGGGGGCCAGCATTCTGACGGTATAAGTGGGCGCATCTGTGGGCGCATCTGCCGCGAAAACGGGCGATGATAGAAACGTGAGGACTGCAATAGACGCGAGAGATGCAATCAACATGGAAGTGACCAACAAGCCCGTCGGGTGCTCGCTTTGGCTAACAATAAAATAATTTTTCAAGCGCCGCTCCGAGGCAGTTGATGCAGTTTATTTATTGACCGGCGACTCTGGATCCATCAGCAGCGCGACCACATGCTTGATCTGCTGCGGTGTCAAAATATTGCTGTGACCAAAGCGCGGCATGTTGGAGCAGGCCGAGTAAGCCTCAGCGTTATAAATTTTGCCGTACGCATATTTTGCGATTTCAGGCGCGTAGGCCCGAACCTTGCCAAAGTTATAGAGGCTGGGCCCGATATTGCCGTAAGAAACTTCCGCTTTGGTTAATTGATGGCACGCATAGCAATTGCCGCCTGCTGCGTTCTCGGGGTTGTCAGTAAACTGTTTGCCCACACCGGACTGGGCAATTTTTTCGCCTTCTTTCCAATCACCGAGCAACACGCCATCCGCTGGAAACAGCGTTAGTTTTTGATTCAGCGCTTCAATTTTTTCGCGAATCTCTTTGGGAGGATTATCTTGATATTGCGAGCACAGCTGCTGCGTCTCGTCCTGATTCAGGCGATCCACAGAAGCTTGTCCGCGCGCTTTGAACGACGCCTGCATCATCGCAAAAGCGGCTCGAGTAGTGGCGGCGTCCTTGGCCGCATTTTTAGCGGAATCATTTTGCTCAGCTACCGCCGCGCAGCCCGAAATGACCAAACCTCCGATCAACATCAGGCCCATTGAATGAACAAATCCCGCTCTAACTTTCATGACTTTTCTCATCTCGGACGTTGGTAAAGCTGACTTATCGCCGGCAAATGTTAGCTAACGCTTTATCGAAGGCGCGCTTAACACGCCGCCGTTCGCATTTTTTGCGAGGAACATGGTGAGCGCAACCGAAGCATCGGACGTAAATATGAGCTCTGGAAAACGCTGCTGACGGAAACAATCAAACAAGCGCCACTGGAATGACCGCAGCTCACCCTGCGAAACACGATAGGCCGGCCATGAGGTGTATGCGCTCTGGGCGGCGGGCTGCTTCAATAGGTTAGGCAAATCTTGCAGACGAATTCGCTGGTTGTCGGCGCCGTGGCAGTTTGCGCATGAAAAATCATGCGGTCCACCGCGATGAAAAAACATCTTCTTTCCTAGTTCGTAATATTCCTGTTCTTTGGGATGCGAAGCGGTCACATTCATTTTCATGCCGCGCGAAGCCGCCGTAACAAATGCCACCAGCGCTTCAATATCTGATTTCTTGTTGGGGCCACCAAAGGGATCTTTTTTGGCTTGCTCTGCGGTGAATCCCTGCAAATTCACCATGCAATAAACCAGGCGCGATTCCAGATCCATGACTCGATCCGCGTCGGCAAAATATTTTGGCAACACGGCATAAGCGCCATTGACAATGCCCGCACCCAAGCCAAGATCGCATTTGTCGAGCGCAACCATTCTTGGCCCACGCGCTTGTTTCCAAAGGTCTTCACCGCGCGCCTCCCACAATTCTGCGGGATTGCCGTCGGCCAGCGCGGCGCGATAGCGCTCAATTTCTTTAAGCGTTTGTTCGCTGGTTTGCGCGCCTGCGGGGACAACGACCAGCATCAGGGCTAGTGTCAATGCCGACCTCAAGCCCCTAAAAAAATGCTTGCACATCATTCCTCCAATTTCATAAATCTGTATTTTGTGTAATTTTTATTTGATGTTGTACGACCAATAGTTATGAACGCATCTGCGTTTATTGCCCACCGCAGGCGAAGAACGTTTTACTCGATGTTTTATCTTCGATACTGCGGCGCTACGGTCTCAAATAGACGTAGCCTTCTTTAGCTTGAAGTCTCGCTACTTCTGCGACCCCGCTCTGCACCAGCTTGGCCTCTTCGATCACCCGTTTCGGGTCAATCATGCGGCGTTCTAGCGTAATTTTACAGACCCGAAAATCGACGCCCATCTTTACCAATTCCTGGACATTCGGCTCAAACAAATTGCCGTTTTTATCTTTGGCACCGTCCAGCAAAAAATCAATTCCGTTGGAA
>JANYGV010000290.1 GCA_025359285.1 Burkholderiales bacterium | reverse complement strand
CATAGGCGATTTTTGGGCCACTTTCTTACCATTAGTTTGCCACGCAGCGTTGTTACCGTGCTGTTTGGCTAAACGAGAAAGCAGAAAAAATGAAGATTTTGATCGTCGGCGGAAATGGTTTTATTGGTCGGCACATTTCGCATACCGCGATCAAGCAAGGCCATCAAGTCGTGCGCGGTGTTCGACGCGAAAAAATGGAGCCGAACAACACCATCGCGTGCGACCTGCTGGGCGATGTGATCTCGAAAACATGGTTGCCGCGGCTTACCAATATTGACGCGGTGATCAATTGTGTGGACGTGCTGCGTGCGACTAAACAGGTGATGCAAGCCGCACACTGCGATGCGCCTGCCGCGCTCGCTAGCGCCTGCGCAGAATTAAAAAAACCATTTCTACATGTCTCGGCACTCGGTTTGAATCACGCCGCCGATACGCCTTATTTCACAACTAAACGTGATGGTGAAGACGCCGTACGTGCGGCGCATTCCGGCGCGATCATCGTGCGGCCTTCGCTGGTATTCGGCCATGATTCTCCCGCCACCCAGTTGCTCCTGATGCAATCAAATTTACCCGTACTGTGTTTGCCCGCCGAGACGAAAGCCATCGCGCCGATTCATGTCGACGACCTTGCCGCGCTGTGCCTGTCCCTGATCGGCACGGTGCGCGCGCTGGGATGCGACGTGGACGCGGTGGGCTCAAAAGAATGCACGGTGGCGGACTATGTACAGACCTTGCGCACCGCGCGAGGCCATCCCCGCGCGACACTGGTTTGTGTGCCCAATCGCTGGATGCGCATGGGCCTGAAATGCGCAGCGTTCTGCGGCGCACGCACCATCACACCTGAAGCACTCGACATGATGGAACACGATCATACCGGCGACGCCCGCGCTTTCACCCGCTGGATGCGCCGTCCACCGGCTGCAATAGCAGCATTTCAATCGCTTGCGCATTAGCACTCTGCCCTGCGAAGCGCGTGGATGCTAGGGTTTAGCCACACCGCTCTTTTCAACGAACCCCAAATACACTGTGCCCACGCCCGTTTTGCTCTGATCACCGGCGCCGCGCGGCATGAATGAAATTGTCTGCGCTAAAGGATCGTATGTCATTGGCTCGCCCATGTACGGATCGCTCAAATTTGCATCGGAAGTGGCAATTAACATCTGCCCCTTTTACGCGTTCTTGCGATGCTAATCGCATTTTAATTTAATCGCTGCCCGCGCTAACTCTTTCGGGCTTAGCTTTTTTGCGGTCGCAACATCAACGAAGCTCTCGTCTTCGCGACTCAAGCGAAACATGCCAGGGCTGTCGTGCCACACCACATATCCGCAATGCACTGAAATATTCGCAAAGACGCTTGAATATTCCACTGCGGCGTAGTTACCGGTCGGCGCGCCTAGAGGATCCTTGAACCATCTGACTTTGGTAAGCCTTCGTTTGATTACAGCGCCCGCCTCATCGTTGAACCGCGCAATAATCTCACTCCATTTGTCGACGCTCATATTTTTTTGCTGCGCTGGCGTAAGCATGGCGTAGGCATCAGCATATTTACGTTCGTCGCGCTGCGAAAGATATTTAAGTGTCAAATCTTCGACCTCTTGATCGCGAGCGCTTTTCTGATTGCCTGGCTCAACGGGTACACCGCTCGTCCCTCGCTTCTTTTCGCTCAACTTATCCGCGGCAAATTGCCTGGCTTTTATATCTAGTTCAGAAAACTCCTGCATCAGCTGATCGCATGCAGGCTTGTCCGCCTGACAGAGTGACCGCGTTTCAATGATGACGTTTCCGAGAGGGTCTGCGACAACTGCGCGCCGCACGGCGGTCGGATATGCGGGGTGACCAGCGGGCATGAACGACCACACGACGTAGCCGCCTTCGTCGCTGATTATCGTCCAACCAAGTGAATTTGTAGTGACATTCGCTCCGTGTTTTGATTTCAGCGAATCAAGGGCAGTTGCGACACTCGGGTAGGGAATGGCTTCCGTATTAGTTTGAGCCGCGGCGTAATTCGCAACGTACAGCATCAAGATGAAGAGTATTTTTCTCATTGGAATGTGGAATTTGAACATGGTGAGAACCTGTAAGTATGGGCTAGTTTAATTAAACCCAACATCGGTAATTACTTCTAAGCGGATGTTGGGCCAACGATGAACTCGCTTGCCCAACTTATCAGACTAAGTTGATAAATTTATCCAATCCTAAATCTGTCATTCCGATCACGGCTTTTTCGGGTGAGGAATCTGCTTTTTCTTCGCGCTTCTCATCATAACGAGACAGCAGATCCCTCGCAAAGGCAGCTCCGAATGACATTTGAAGAGGCCTAATAAGGGCGGGCGTCACGGAGCATAAATGGCTCAAACGCCGCCCCTAGGCTAGTGTTTCTACCTTGGCAACTCCGAAGAGCCCATCAAGTATTCGTCAACCGATCGTGCGCATTGGCGACCTTCGCGGATTGCCCACACCACGAGCGATTGGCCGCGCCGCATATCACCCGCGGCAAACACTTTGGGGTTTGCGGTTTGGTAGGCGCGAGCTTGATTTGCTGCGCCTTCGCCGAGCGGCTCTTCGGTTGAGGCCTTGACGTTGCTGCGCGCATCCTTCTCCACCCCGAGGGCGACGAATTGTTCGATTAAGCCCTGCTGCGCGGGGCCCATAAAGCCCATCGCGAGCAACACCAAATCAGCTTTCATGTCGAATTCAGAGCCGGGAATTTCTTGCATTTTCCCATCCTTCCATTCGACTTTTACCGCGACCAATTTTTCCACTTTGCCATCACTGCCGACGAATTTTTTGGTCGCCACTGACCAGTCGCGCTCACAGCCTTCTTCGTGTGATGACGAAGTGCGCAACTTCACGGGCCAG
>JANYGV010000286.1 GCA_025359285.1 Burkholderiales bacterium | reverse complement strand
CCCGCGACCGCTAGGCCGCGATAGAGCGCATTCATGACGTTGCCGCCGTCATTGGTTTTCACAAACAAGCAACCAATCACCGACGCGATAATCGCAAAGCCGCCGAGCACCAAGGGATACACGACCACATTGCCCACCGTGCCGGGCGCATCCAAAATCAACGCGCCTAACACCATCGTCGCAATTATCGTCACCGCGTAAGTTTCAAACAAATCCGCCGCCATACCCGCGCAATCGCCGACGTTATCACCGACGTTGTCCGCAATCACAGCAGGGTTGCGCGGATCATCTTCAGGAATACCGGCTTCAACTTTTCCCACCAAATCTGCGCCCACGTCCGCACCCTTGGTGAAAATACCGCCGCCCAACCGCGCAAAAATCGAAATTAGCGACGAGCCAAACGCCAGCCCAATCATGGGCTTGATGATGTCGCTCATCTTGGCACCGTTGATGGCCGAGCCATATAGCACATAGAAAAATCCCACCACGCTCAACAGGCCCAATCCTACTACTAACAATCCCGTCACCGCGCCGCCTTTGAATGCAATATTAAGCGCTGGATTAATGCCGCGGCGCGCTGCCTCTGCCGTACGAACGTTTGCGCGCACCGACACATTCATGCCGATAAAGCCCGCCAGTCCGGATGCGATCGCGCCTACTGCAAAACCTGCCGCGGTCAATAAACCTAATCCAGGAATAAAAATAAGTGCAAAAAATAACACCACACCGACAACCGCAATCGTCGCGTATTGGCGATTTAAATACGCTTTGGCGCCCGCCTGAATGGCAGCCGCAATTTCGCGCATGCGCTCATTGCCGTCCGATTGCGAAATAATCCATTTGGCCTGCCACGCCCCATAGCCCAGCGCAAAAATTGCGCAAAGCAGTGCCGCTAACAAGCCAGCATCTAATCTAGAAAGTCCGCTTAACATTATTTTTTTCCTCCGATGATGTGCTGATCGAGCGCCAAAATTAATGATGTGAGCACCATTAATTTCAACCAAGTTGAAAGTGAAGTCGTGCAAACCACAAATACTAACAGACGTAATGCAATCTGCCGTGAAGGTGTAATTGCGGCACTGCAACATATTGGAAATTAATTTTTCCCACAACATGCGCACCTAGTCAAACTCATAGCCGCCTTCAACGTTGCTATCGGATTTTTTTTGCGCGTTATCCACCCGATCTTTAAGCGTTAGCGCTTTGGCATTGAAATCAGCCCACGTTGGGGGCGGCAAGAGTATTAGCGCAGGATGCTCGATGACGTTGAGTGTTTGCACATCGGTGAGCCTACGATACGACGCACAGTGCTGCGCTAGCGGGATGGCAATGACCAAACTGGCAATCAGCACGACCACCGCGCGCAATGCGGGCCAATGGCGCGGGTCGGCTAATCGTAAGTGAAAT
Organism: Burkholderiales bacterium; assembly: GCA_025359285.1. Taxonomy (GTDB): domain Bacteria; phylum Pseudomonadota; class Gammaproteobacteria; order Burkholderiales; family Usitatibacteraceae; genus UKL13-2. The sequence continues at coordinate 7,724 of JANYGV010000286.1, read as the reverse complement.
CGCACCGTAAGCGCTGCCGCCACCACGACCACCTGCTGCGTGATTTGCATAGGCCAAAGCCAACCGCTAGCGAACGCCAAAACATCGAGCAACGCCAATACAAATGTTAAACACAGATAGCCAGAAGTTGCGATGAGCAAGTGTGAAAAAAATCGTTCCGCGCCCGTAATCAATCGGCCAAATAGCGCGTAGACCGCACTCCAAATGCACGCTGCGGCGGCCCCCGAGCTTAGTTCATACAAATAAGGCGGCGATTTTTCTTGGAGGTCGCCAAGCCAAATGCGTCACCTGGTGTGAGCGACGGCAAGCGCTAATCCGGCAAGAGCGAGCGGCCAAATTGAGCGGCGCGACAGCGCAACTTCCGGTGCCAAACGCCCACGCGCTTGAGCGCACCCGAATCGTCGCGGCGCCCAAACGAAAATGTTGATCGCTGGTCACATCAAACATCATTGCACGCACACCCTGACCGCGTCCGTTGACAATGCCATTGCGCGTACCCAAATCCCGCAGCCCCGCTCGGCCATCAGCATCAATTTCAGGCTCAGCGTGATGCGCCGCGCAATGCCCATCATCGATAATCACATCGTTATCGGTTGCCCGCCCGATGCGTATCTTGCGGCGCTGCTCAACAGACTCAGCGCGATTGCGGATCATTACGCGATTAATAACACTGCCATCGCGATGGAGCTGCTCGACGACCCAGCTCATTGCAAGCGCGCCAAAAACATATTGCTCAGTTGTTGGCCGTTCGCAAATGACACCCCGCTTAACGAAAGTGCGCTGACCAAGCGTTGCCGAGCATCATCGATTTGCCTTGCGCTTACATCGTAATCATAAACGTCGGCAAATTTTCGATACGCCCGCACGCAAACCGCAATCCGATACATATGCGTTGAGGCTTGCACAAAATCATCTCGACATTCATCGGAAGTTTTTTTAGCCGTGCCGTGCCGCACCGCACCGCATATATGACGCTATCAAATTTGACCCGCCACCCAATGAGATGAATTGCGGCGTCGCTAGTTTGGTGTTGCGCACTAGTTGATGGCGGATATTTAAACTGCCTGTGTAGACGTTGCCACGCACGAATAATTCCGAGTGCAAACTGAAATTTAGGGTGTCGCGCTGATAACGGAGCTTTTCACCCTCACGCCCACCGGCCCAGCATTTGGTGAGGCTGCCATCGAGCGTCGTGACGACGCGACCCGACAATACTTGCTTCGCGAATCTCGCGTTCGCAGCGCTCCGTTTTAGCGCTTCACTTGAGCGTTGTTTGGTCACGTTTGCGTCTGCGTTAGCAATTGCGTTTTCTGTTGCGGTTACAGGCTTGGTGATGCTTTCAGCGACCTTTGCATGAGAAAATTTAATCGCAAAAAGCACCTGATGATCCAGCAATTGCCGCGGAATTTCTGTGCGCCACTCGCTGCGCGGCGGCGCTTGCCACGCGCGTTCTAACGCACTTGCGCATAGCGAGCGGGCACCAGAAAGCTGATGAGATCTGCCCCGCGCCGCGTGGCCACGTAAACGCCCACTACCCTTCCCGCTTCATCAATGGTCGGCCCGCCACTCATGCCTGAATTGAGTGCACCGGACAACAACAACTGATCGTAAATACGCGATTCGACCAAGCCGTTATTATTGCCTTCCGAAATCAAAAAGCGCAGTTCAAGTGGATTGCCCAATAAAAATATTTTTTCGCCCTGCGCCAAGGGCGTCTCACGCAAACTCAGCGCGGGCCACGGTTGAGCAAACGTATCTGACGGAGCGGGCTCGGTTCGCAACACCACCAAATCGTGAACCACATCAATCGCCACCAGCGTTGCTTTCACACTGCGCTCGGACGTGGGACGCAACTCCAAGCGAAACTTATCTGGATTTACAGCGAGGGATTAAATGGCATGGTAATTCGTCAATAACCATGCGCCCTTCGCTCCCTCGTTCTTCACCACAAAACCCGAGCCCAGAGACGACTGTTCATTGGCGCTATCGAGCAACACCCGCACCTGCACCAGCCGATCTTTGTACCGGGAAAACAAATCGCGTGCCAATGCGGACGGCTGCGGTAGCGGGGTTTGTAGTGGGAACGCGGTCGCAACGACCGTTGCAGCGCTCAGTGATTTTTCGGGTATTTTTTGGGCGTGGGCGGCAAGATTTATTGAGCAAAGCGTCGCGAAACACATGCCGGCGAGCGTCAGCGGACCGCGCAAATTTCGAAGGCATGAAGGTAGTTTCACGGCGAATTTTTTGAGCAGTAAACAAATATAAAGATTGCTAGAGTTTACGATGCTCGCCTTCGAAATGAGAGGTTATAAAAACCCGTTGCACTGTCAACGGTGCAACGACACAGATTGGGCCAAGTTCGACGTGGTTTGGTAGCGATGCGAAGACTATACAATTTTAAGTTTTAGCACTCCGCAAATATGGTCTCCTTAATTGACGCCGCTAACCAAGTCTTTTGGTTCCAGACGCCTCGCCAGTACTAGCGACTCATTTGAAATTTTAGATAAAACGCATCGACTTAATTTCCGTTTGCGGATTGAAAACTCAGTTCAGGAGATTCGGTTTTGACATCGTCGTTAGCCTCTGAAGAAACGGCCCGCAATAGCGGACCGTTTGTACTTTGTTTCTAGCATTTACTTTACTTATCGCTATACCTCTAATGCCTTGGTGCGCGGATTGGCGGTTTAGCGGTCGAGGGGCTTAGCCTTTAACGCCGCACCCGTTCGTACGTCACCCAATCACGGCGCAGGCGGCACCACCATCAAGGCACTGCCCGCGCCTGTGATTCCCGCGCCACTGGTTAGGCTTAAGCCGTTCATGAGCCACATGGCGATGCGTCCGTCGGTGTGACGGTAGACGATGTCAGACTTGCCGTCGCCGTTGTAGTCACCCGTGTGGGTGACGCTCCAGCCGGAGGCCGCGCCGAGCAGGCCTGCGCCAGCGGTGAGGTTGGTGCCGTCCATGAGCCACATGGCGATGCGTCCGTCGGTGTGACGGTAGAGGATGTCGGCTTTGCCATCGCCGTTGAAGTCGCCCGTGTGGCTGACGCTCCAGCCGGAGCCTGCGCCGAGCAGGCCTGCGCCAGCGGTGAGGTTGGTGCCGTCCATAAGCCACATGGCGATGCGGCCATCGGTGTGACGGTAGAGGATGTCGGCTTTGCCATCACCGTTGAAGTCGGCAACGTGGCTGACGCTCCAGCCGGAGCCTGCGCCGAGCAGGCCTGCGCCGCTGGTCAAGCTGGTGCCGTCCATGAGCCACATGGCGACGCGGCCATCGGTATGACGCCACAGGATATCGGCTTTGCCGTCGCCGTTGAAGTCGGCTGTGTGGGTTATCGTCCAATTAGGATCATTGGAGATGAGGTTGGCTGCGCTGCTGACAGCGGTGCCGTTCATTAACCATGCCGAGGTGGTGCCAGAAACAGATTGAACGAGCAAATCAGATTTGCCGTCGCCGTTGAAATCACTAGCCACCCGAGCTACTGGCGCAGCCGCACCTTTGATCGCATAAATTTTTCCAGAGCTATACGCCACAAGATAAAGCTCGCCAGATTCATCCTCACCAAAGCTACTGATATTGGATGGTGCGATCTGCGAGAACTCTGGCGCCCAGACACCGTTCGGATTAGGCGTTGCAACCCACAGGCGTTTGCTGACAAAATCACCGTAGAAATAATACCCATTGAGCGCAGTGCTTACCGTTCCCCGGTGCCGATAACCGCCCGTAATGGAAGAACCACCAAAATCAGTATTGTCGTGGCCGTACTCAATGACCGGAGGGGTGTGCTGCGCGAGACCTGCCGCTATGCTGCACGTAGTCGCGGCATAGCAATGAAGCCCTTCAAAAGCATTCCATCCAAAATTCTTACCGCTAGCGGCATTCGCCGGAACATAGTCAACTTCTTCATACAACCCTTGGCCAACATCGCCAATAAAAAGATCGCCATTACTGCGGTCAAAACTAAATTTCCACGGATTGCGAAGTCCGAATGCCCACACTTCGGGACAGGCATTCGCCCCACTAACGCAGCTGGATGCCGCGTATGGGTTAGTGCTGGGGATCGTGTAGTTGGTGCCGCCATCCACACTGATGCGCAGCATTTTTCCCAGCAATGTTGAGAGATTTTGTCCATTCTTTTCAGGATCGCCGCCGCCGCCGCCGTCGCCGGTACCAATATACAAATTGCCGTCAGCGCCAAATGCGATGTGCCCACCATTATGGTTGTCGTTAGCCGCATGCGGAATCGTTAAAATCACCACGCCACTAGCAGGATCAGCTTGCAGCGCGTCAGTGGTACTGCGCAAATAACGGGCAATCGTTAACGCGCCATCGGGAAGGCTAGTGTAGTAGACGTAGAATGCCTTATTAGTCGAATATTGCGGGTGAAATGCCAAGCCCAATAAACCCCGTTCCCCCGTTGTCGCGATGGCAGTTGAAATATCAAGGAATGGGGCTGCATTGACCGCGCCGCCGGACAATATCTTGATTTTTCCGCCCTTCTCAACCACAAACAATCGCCCTGAGCCATCTCCACTATTTACAAGTTCGAGCGGTGCCTGAAACCCGCTTGCAACCTCTTGAAGCGTGATCGTCGGTAACGCCTGCGCGAAGCTGGTTGTTATCAACATGACAACACCCAGCAACATAGTGCACGCATGTCGAAACGGAAGTGCCAATACCAACCTAAAACTGTCAAATATATTCATGGCGCTTCCTTTGCAAAACGCTAAAGGTGATTGGGAATTAATGAATTTTTAGTCGTACTTTAACAACCTGGGATTGCTGGTATGAGATCGCGTATTAGATATAGAACTAAACGCAAACATTTCAACATGACACAAGCTTTACACGCGGAATATCCAAAATAGTTATGTGTATCACCGGAATCACGCCATTTATTTATATCACGGTGTACCCAGCGGCTAAATATGTCGCTCGAAAACGACATTTTTCATACTGTTACTTGATATGAGGGCTCCAATATATGAGCCCGTTGTGGCCAAAATGCAGCGCTTAATGCGCTTCTACTTTTGCGATAGCTCGTAATTTTTCGCTATCGTGGCCCAGCATGAGCGCGGCAATGATTGCGCGGGCAAGTGTAAGGGCAACCCCTACAAAAACGAAGCGCGAATCCAAGACCGAGGTCCTTTATCAACCCAGGAAATAACGGCGGCAACATCAGATGAAAAAAGTGCGAACTGCCGTTGGCGAATCCAACAATCGCGGTCACTGATGCGTCGTCGCGCAGGTTGGGCACTAGGTTGAAAGGAGCGACTGTTGCCATGTCCTAGTCTAAGCCAATGACTTGTGCAACATCGCAGAGGCTAACCTGGGGCACGTTTTCCGCGCTATTGTCTGGCTGAGGTTAAGCGGATCCGAGCCGTTTTTGGCTGTACATTCGCTTATCGGCCAGCCTGATTAATTCGTCAACCGTATCGCCGTCGAGCGGAAAAATGGAAATTCCGATGGATACGCTTGGATAGACAGGTTTGCCGTCGGCTGGCTCCAGCCCCTCGACAGGTTGATCCATTGTTTCACCGATTTTTGCGGCAATCTGTTTCGCTGTCGATGGCAGCGCGATATCCCGCAGCATGATGACGAATTCATCACCACCATATCTCGCCACAATATCCCCGGTTCGCACCGCTTGTTTCAGACGATCTGCGACTGCTTTCAACATTTTATCGCCTGCCGGATGGCCTAAATCATCATTGATAGCCTTGAACTTATCCATATCAATGAATAGCACTGAGAAATGCTGCATAACATCTTTGGCATTCGCGATACCCGCATTGCGCGCCTCGCGGATAGTACGATCCAGCAGGCGAACGAATGTTTCGCGGTTATACACGCCAGTCAGTTCATCGACCTGCAAATCAACGTGCATTTTTTCAAAGCTGCGAGCCAACTCGCCGATCTCGTCGTGACGGAAAATAGCCAACGACTCACCGATATGTCCATCACTGATTCGCTTGGTTGCGGCAGTCAAAAGTTTCAAATCACGCGCGACCCAGTTTAGCGTCCACAGGCCCAACAGCACAGCTATACCCGCCGCCGCCAGTCCGACCAGAATGGCGCGCGTCAAGCTGCCTGAGAGCCCAGAAGTAAAATCACTTCGGGGCACCGCAACCAAGGTGTACCAATTGAGTCCTGCGTCGTCGCGAACGGCATCAAGAGATGCTCCAACCACACCTCCAGAGCCATTAAAATGAGTTGTATAAGGCGTTTCGAAAGACCCATTTTCCTGCAATGAGGCGGCAAATTTTCCGTATGTCGCGCGCACTAACTCGCTGGTGCTTTCGGCTGCCGAAACGCGAGTCTTAATATTGCCCTCAAGGCGATACAGCGGTTCGTTCGTCGAACTGGCAATCAGGAGACCCTTGGCATCCACAATAAACACGACCCCATTTTCTGTTAATTTTAGACGCCCCACGAACTCGCTCAGCTTTTTGAGCGACACATCTGTCGCCACGACACCTTCGATGTCCTTCTGCTCGTTGAAAACGGGATGTGCGCGTGTAGTGACCAACTCGCCCGTGCGGTAATCGATATAAACAGGTGCCCAGGTAGGGCGTTTTGCCTCAAGCGCCTGCTTGTACCAGGGACGTTCACGTGGCTCGTAGATTGTTGTTTCGACGAGCGTTGGCTTACGCAAATTGCTGGAAGCCGATACATTAAAAAAGTGCCGTGGCGCTTGGCTTGAACTCTTTAATCGCACTTCAACGGTCAGATCGTCCAGCCGATTGACGCCAACAAATTGCCCCTGTCGATTACCGTAGTAAACGTAATTATTGGGGTCCGTATGCAGCGCTGTGGCAACGGACAGACGTTTTTCAAATTCATCCAGGTCGGGTAAAAAACCATGATGTGCGCCGCTCGATTTTGGCACCACCGCTTCGAGCGCAACCCATGAACCGACCAGATGACGATCAACAGCTTGGCTCACACGGGAAACAATATCAATGAGCAGGCGGTCAGACAGTTGCTCAACCGCACGTAAACCGGCCCAGTAGGACACAAGCCCAATGACGACAGCAAGGATAATGGTCAGCATTACGTACGGCACAGTAAGTGCCGCACGCAATGACAGATTCAAGGAAAAATTCGGAGAAAAATTTGGAAACTTCATTGGGATCAAGAATTGCTTGATGGCGGCTCATTGAGGCGCAAATCAGCCCCAATCAACTTAGCCCGTTATGGTACTAGCTAATCGTTCAAAGTCATATTTTCAAATGCTAACTTGTGTACTAACTTGTGTAACAACGCTCTCCAATCCTCCATCCCCGGTAAATTTTCTCCAGCCCACGTTAAACGGCGCCCAATCAAACGGTCTTATCGAACACCATCACCCCCGACTTTACGTCCACGTGAATCGTATCTTTTGGCGAAAATTTTCCTTCCAACATTAATTTCGCCAACGGATTCTCAATCTGCTGCTGGATAGCACGTTTGAGTGGCCGTGCACCGTACACAGGATCAAAGCCAGCAGCGGCTATTTCTGCCAGTGCCGCAGCTGACACCTCGAAACCAATTTCCAATGCCGTCAAACGCTTTTGCAAACGCTGCAGCTGGAATTTTGCGATTGCCTGAATCTGGTTTTCGCCTAGCGCATGGAATACCACCACCTCATCAATACGGTTGATGAATTCGGGGCGGAAGTAATTTTTAACTTCAGCCATCACTGCGATCTTGATCACACCGTAGTCCGAGCCCGCCATCGACTG
>JANYGV010000274.1 GCA_025359285.1 Burkholderiales bacterium | reverse complement strand
GCTGATGTGTCATTTTTACAACATTTAAAACCGCTATTTACTTGATTGTGCTTCGTTTGATGCTGGTTTTGCCTTGGGAAACGCTGATTGTAATGAAGGAAGTTTTTTACGCAACTCTTCCATTACAGCTCGCGAATCGTCAGAGTTATTGATCACAACGGGGGTAATGATAATCACCAACTCTGTGCGAAGTTTCGATAGCGACTGAGTACCGAATAAGCCCCCTAAAATCGGAATCTTCGATAGCAGCGGTAGTCCTGCGGTTCCGGAACTAGTGTCATTTTGAATAAGGCCCGCCAGTACCATTGGTTCTCCGGACGCAACGTTAACGACCGTCTTGGCTTTGCGCGTAGAAATATTAGGGTTAGTGCCTGCCAACGCACCTGGTGCTGGCTTACTAATTTCTTGATTAATTTCCAATGTGACCCGGCCGCCAGCGTTGATGCGAGGGGTCACTTCGAGGATTACCCCTGTATTTATGTAAGTACGAGAGGTTTGCGTAACGCCACCAGCACCCGTGGTCGTGCCTGTATCCACCGAGATTTGATTACCCACATTGATCGACGCTTTTTCATTATCCAGTACCGTCACGTTTGGTGTCGATAACGTTTGCGAGCGCCCGTCAATTCCGAGCGCCTGCAAAACAGCTCGAATGTCGCCGCCAACAACGTCTATAAGCTGTAATCCAGTAGCCGCTGCTATGGGAACCGTTGGTTTTGGTGTTAATGGTAGGTTGCCTCCGCTTCGCAATGCACCTGTTACCCCGGGACGCGAATTAATAAACCACTCGATGCCAAACCTTAGCTCGTCGGTAAGTGTAACCTCCGCCACCAAAACCTCAACCTTCACCTGTCGCCGCGGCACGTCCAATTGCTTCAGAGCAATCTGAATCGTTTCGTAATCTGACGGCGATGCCAGCACCAGCAACGCGTTATTTTCGACGTCAGCAATGATGCGCAGATCTTTCGACACGCCATTGCCACTGCCGCTGAAACCTGTTGCTGGTGGTGCGGTGGCCGCTGGTTGAGCTGCCTGTCCGGGTAGCCCGGTCGGCGGCGTACCAAGCTGTCCTGCGCGCTGTCCTGGTGCCAATGTCGGCTGAGAGGTGGTTCCAGAACGATTGCCATAAACATCGCCTAGCAATTGCGCCAATTTATCCGCTTTTCCATGCTGTACCTGATACACATTCAGGCGAATACCGCCTGAGCCGCCATTACTTTTATCGAGGCGTTCGATCCATTTTTTTGCCTCTTCAAGGTAGCGTGGTTGGGTCGTCACCACCAGCAGGCCATTCATTCGCTCAATCGGAATAATCCGCACGATACCGGCTAGCGGGCTCTGCGCAGCGGTGCCAAAAATCCGGTCAAGGTCACCTGCCAACGCTTTGACGTCGCTCGACATCGGGAACAAACCTACCGAATAGCCGGACAGAAAGTCCACATCAAACAATTCGACAATATCGAGCAAATGCTTCAACTCACGTTGCGTGCCAGAGAGGATCAAAAGGTTGCGGATATCGTCGCTTTTTACCGAGCTTGCGGCATCCGCCGCGTAGGGCTCAAGAATACGTTTCATGTCGGTCACGCCGACAAACTTCAACTGCACGATCTGCACCGAATAGCCCGCTGGCAGTGCCGCTGCGCCCACACCCACCTGCGGAGTAGTGGTGCCGCGAATGCCAAGACCGGCCGGCTGAATTTTATAAATTCCCTCTTCGCGAATCATGACCTGGCCGTTTTGACGCAGCAACATTTCGAGAATCGGGATCAAATCTTTACGCGATACCGGCCGCGAGAAACGAATGGTGGCCGTCCCCGCCGTAGACGGATGGATGGTGAATGATTCGCGCATGTAGTCGCCCATGATGGTCTGCACAATGGCGCGGATGTCGGTGCTCTCGAACTGCAGGCTAAACTCTTCAGGGCCGGATGCTACCGGCGGCGCTACCGGCATTTGCTTGACGAAATTTCCCGTCCCCTGAAAAATCCGTGCCGCTGGAATCTCGGGTGCCGCGTTGGGTGCAATCGGTGCTACGGCGGCGCTGTTCGCGTTCGGCGGCGCCACGGCTGGCGCCGGCATTGTCAGGGGCACCGTCCGCGCGATCGTCGAGGCGCTGGCAGCGGGCGGCATGGCGTTGGACAAAACGCTTACCGGTGGCGGCGTTACGGGCGGAAATGGCCCAGAAGGCAATACGGTGGCGGCTCTTTGCGGCGGGTCTGCTTCCGCCGCAGGCTGGGCTGTGACTTTCGAGGGATCGACTTTCGAAGCATCATTAGCACCATCGGTCGTCGGCGGCAACAGCGCGCAGCCCCCCAATGTACTCAACGCACCCAGCACCATACTCGCCAACATCGTGCGTTTAAATAGCGGCCCGTTTATCAGCATCGCGGTTGGTTGAGCACGAGTGACCGTATTGGGCGACACATGCGAGGATGCGCGCTGTAAAAGTGCCGTTTCGCACCCGTAACTATCCGCAAGTCTAGTTTTTTGCATTTTCATTTATCAAGATTCCTGAGAACAGTGCGACGCCCGCCTACTGGGGTAAATTTTGGAAACGGCGTCGACGGGCAGCCGTGGGTTCGGGTGAATTCGTGGCCGCGCTAGCGCCAGTGTTGCTCGCGGCGCCCGGCGTCGGGATGCCTCCCGCGTCGTTTTGAATCGGTACTGGCCCTGAATTTGCGCCCGTGGCGGCCGGTAGCGGCACGTTACCCGTCTGGCCCGGCAACGGCGGGGACGGCATGGAGGCTGCGTTGGGTGGGCGCCCAAACGCGCCGCCCGACCCAAATGTATTGGTATTCTGCGGCCCGGCGCTGAGCGTAGCACCTGGCGGAAGCACCTGTGCTGCGGCACCATTAACCGCTTGCGCGTTGGATGGAATCGCATTTTGGGCCACATTCGGCGGTGGTGCGGCGGCAGATTTAGAGGTCGCCAATGTCAACACTTCGGTTTCATCGCCCAATTTCAGTACCACCCGCGTGGCATCCACGCTATCCAAGGTTACGCCTTGGCTTCCGGTTGGATCGACAATCGCGCCTTTGGCCACGCGCCAGGTTTTACCTGATCGAAGATCGACTAAAAACGCGGTGCTCAACTCCGCATTTACCGACGTGCCGCTTAACCGATATTTACCTTTTTCCATCGCCGGCATACTGGCAACGGCAGCGGCCGGTGGATTGGGACGGCGGCTTTGACTGAAAAGCGGGCGCTCCACGGTTTCTTTGTAGGCTGGATCGATGGGCGGCATCACGAATGGCGGCAAAATAGCGATATTGTCGGCTTGGCGGGGAGCGCCATTAAAATTGGGCGCGCCGGGTGTTAAATAGCTGCCCCAGCCCGTTTCCCATGCAAATACGCCCACCACGCCCAAGACCGCGATGGCAATGAGCGCAGTCAGCCAATACCGCTGCACGACAAACCCAAATCCCGCCGTCTTTGATGTGCCGGTCGAACCAGAAGCAGGCTTCATGTTTTTCCTCCGGCAGACTTTTTTGGCTCGGTATTGGCAGGTGATTTTCCAGCCGACGCAGATGTAGTCGTCGTCGGCGCTTCCACAACGGCTAACGGCGCAATGCCCGACACATCCATTTGCACAAAATGCTCAACTTCCGGTGCACCCGGCGCAGGTTTAAAACCGAATCCCGCCTGCGATGTCACCTTTAAACCATCCACAAAAATATACGGCTCTCGTGATTCGAGCGCATACAAAATTGACCGTAAGTTTGGCACGCTGACGCTCATCTGTACCGTCGCACTTAGTTGTCGATAACCATCCGCATCTTTATGCGGCAGGCTTTGAACTGAGAGTACACGCCCACTATTTTGTTCTGCTATCGATTTGACAAGTTCCTGTAACTCGGCACCCGCCAAGGCAGGCGTGCCGCCTTTCAGGAAATACTTTTTGATGTCTTTGCCTTTCAGTAACTCAACCGTTTCCAGCATTTGTGGACGCGCCGCATTCGCGCTTGACTGCGATTTTAGCTGCCGCGTCATCTTGAACAACGCGTCATCGTAATGGCGGTGTCCGGTCCAAGCCAGAGCCGCGATCCCTGCAATTGGCAGCAAAATGATCGCCGCCAAAATGCTGATCGCCAGCAGACGGCGACCGCGAGGCGAAAGGCGTTGACGGAGTGTGCTCATGGCGTTTGCGCCTTACTATTCGGCACACTTGGCGCGTTCGGAAGTGGCATCGGTACTGACGGCGTCGCATTATTTGGCGAAGCGGGCGGCGGCGTGGGCATAAGCGGTGCTGTTTGCGACAAAGGCGGGAACGGAATAGGGGTAGGCGAATTACCGGCGCCGGGGGGCGGCGTCGGCGTTCTAGCTGAATTTGGAATGGTAGCTGGCGTAACCAGCGCATTAGCGGCTGGTGGGGCACCCATTACCGGCAAATTCGCGCCACCAACCGCTACTGGCGGGCTTTTCAAGGGAGTCGTTATCGGTGGAACGACAGGAGCGGCGACGGGCGGCGTCCCCGTGGGCGCGGTAGGCGAAGCGGGGGCAGCGGGGGCAGCGGGCGCGACCGGCATATTCGGCAGCGGCATGACCCCCGCCGCAGGTGAATCCTGTCTAGCTTGCGTCACGGCGAGCGTACCGACTACGATGGCTTCGGGCAGCGGGCGCGGCTTCACTTCGCTGGCAAGCGTGAAATATTCAATATTAGGCCGACTGCCCTGGCGCGTTTGCTGGCGTTGCGTCGTATTTTGCAGAAACGGCGTTTGTTCAAGGCTTTCGATCACCTTGGACACCGAAGCGGCTTCTCCAGCCAATTGCAATTCGCGAGTTTTCGCTAGCGCCTTGTATTCAAAACTTTGAATCCACATCGTATCGGGCGAAATCTTGGTAATTTCGTCGACCAGCATTACCGTCGGGTAGTTTGCATGTTTGCGCCCGACCACGTAGTTATATTCACTCGCCAGCCGCGTATATTCCTCAGTCACGCGCTGGGTAATTTTGAATTCCGAATCCGCTTTCGCGGCGACTGGCATCAGCTCCTTGACCATCTCGCGTTTCTGCCAAATCGGTAACAACACCGCGACCAATGCCAACGCCACCGCCAGCAGTATAAGGCCCACATTGATACGCTGCATATTGCTCCAGCGGCGCGTAGGACCGGCAGACGTGGGCAACAACTCAATCGGTGGCGCGCCGCGCCGCAATCCCTGCCCATCACCGGTTTTATCACCAAGCTTGGAGCCGAGCGAAAAATCGTCAGCGGCCACAATGCTGTGGACAGAAATGGCGGCGGCACGCATTTCGTTCAACCACGGCAAAAGTATATTTTTAGGGACCGCAACGACTTCGACTTCGATCCGTTCGCGCGTGACATCGCGCGACACCACTTGCGCTCCAAAATAAACCTGCGTCGCGGTAAATGGTGTTTGACGATCCATGTCAAAGCCAACCACGTCGAGTAAATTTTCTTCTGTCGCCATCGGCAAAGAAATCCGCTTGCGCAGCACATTTTCCGGCGACACCAGCACCCGGACATCGCGTCCTTCACCGCGCAACAATTCATCCAGCGCCGCGCGCACGGCAGCAGCATCGCGCGACGGCAGTGGGATGCGCTTTAGCTCCTGCACAAACGCGTTATCTGCTCCCACCCTTACCCGCACCAGAGCGGCATCTTCGATCATCAAATCGGTTAGCGATGCATCGCCTGCAAACGCCATCGATACCCGCTTGGGCACCGTTGCGCTCAATTCTTGCGTCCACCATTGCCAAAAAGACAGGAAACGCTGGCTGGCATCCGCAAGGAGAGAAATGGGTTTGGTGGTAATCGCCATGATAAAAAGTTTACATTCCGCCTGCGAGTAGGCGATTAGCATCGCGGACAGGCGCGACGCCAATAACCGATCCAGATGCATCTACACGAACGTTGGGAAGGTTAGGAGTAATCGCAGGGGCATTCGTGCCGGACACTGGTTCAGAGGCCGCTATTTCGCCTTCCTGCCAGCGCAAAAACACCACCGGGCGCTTTGGATTGGGCGAGCGCAGCGACACCGCATCGCGAACGTATACTGTGCCGTCATCGAGTGTGGCCGTGGCGCGCACGCCCACCACAAAGCCATTGCCGCCCGCGAGATAGGGAAGCGCAGGTTGAAATGGCGGGATAACCGCTTTGATGACGCGAGCTTGTTCACGTTGCTGCATGTAAGTATCCACGAGGACATCGGTTGCACCGGGAATAGAGCGCAGCACATCCCTCGATGCAATCTGCGAATTAATACCGGGCTGGCGCGAATAAGTTGTTATGAGTGGCGCGAGGCGTTGATAAAGATCGGGGGTAATGCCTAACACCAGTTTTAATTCTTCGATGGTTTGAAACGGCGCATTGGCGGGCTTGTATTTTCTTCCTGCCGCAACATACTCGGCTGCTTCTGCACCATGCAATCGTTTCAAATTATCTTGATCACGCCAATCCGCGATTGAATCCACGAGCGCAGCAGCTTCTTCGTCTGACAAACCCTGTGCCGCCAAGACGCCCCGCATGAGCTGGTCTGACGCCACATTTATGTCAATTTTACCAGACTCGTCCACCATCGCGACAGACACGTTGGCTTCGCCATAGCGCCAGTCGTGGGGCACTCCGTCAGCCAGCCAACGATCCGTTACGGTGGCAGGCTTATATAAATCAAACAGCGCGCGATGAATGGCCGCCTCAGCCGCTGCCTCAGCTTTAGCGCGAGACATGCCGTTGGTGACCACTTTGACGTCGGTTCGCATCGCATACAAAAACGAGGTCGCGATTACCGTCAGCAGCGTCACAATCCATAACACAATCACCAGCGCGAGCCCTTGCTGACGGGCCCGCCTTGAGCCAAACGCAAGGTACGAACACGAGTGTTGACTATCGCTTTGCGGGGAAAACAGGCTAAGCACGGCGCGCTCCGCACTGACGCGCAAAACCAGTGTCATAGCAACCCGCTTCTTCGCCCACGCGCAGGCTGATCACGATCGGCGGAATATCGTGACCGTGATCCAGCTTCAAGGTAATTTTCACTAACTGTGGCAGGCGCATCGGGTTATTCCATTCATCCGACCATTTCGCGTCGGTCGTGTCATTTTCAGCACCAAAATACTGAATCTCAAGCTGCTTCACATGTTCCACCAAACGTACTGGCTTGGTCTCAGCCAGATCTGACCATTCTTTAGCGAATTGATCGAATCGCTCTCGTTGGATAAACAATGAAGTGAAGCGTTCACCATTTTTCTCATCCGAGCCCAGAGAAATATGCCCCCACTGCAAGCCACCATCACCCGCCGCCGCGCCGATATTGAGCGCCGTGACAAATTTTATTTCTTGTCGCCCGCCTTCGAAGGCAATTTTTGATTCTGGAATACCGCGCCAGCGAACGGGAAATACTTCACCCAGCTCACGACGCAAAAAAGTATCCACCACCCGCAAATGCGCGGCTTCAGTAATGCGTGCATCGCCGGTGTCCCATGAGCGAATGGCGAAGGTCAGCGAAGCTGAAATCATCAACATCATTAAAGCGAGCAAGGCTAAGCCGAGCATTAACTCAATCAAGGTAAAGCCGCGCGAGCGTTTGCCTGTCATCACAAATTTTGCCTCGGGCCCAGCTGCAGTTTAGTGAGCGAAACCACCCTCGCCGTCCGATCTGTACGACGATCATTGGCTGGAAATGAAACCGTCGCGGTTATCTCAAAAAGTTTTACAAACAAAATTTGATCCAGATTGGCACCCGTCGTATCTGCCGATGGCTCGCTATAGGGCTTCACCTCGACCACCCAGGAAAAAAGATCGTCATATGTGCCGCTGCTGGAGCCCTCTTTCAACGTTTCTTCTACGCCAACCGCAGCCAGTTTTGATTCTGCCAACATCGTCGCCTTCGCGTAACGATCTGCTATCGTCGCGCCGTTCAGGCTCGACGAAAAAATTTGCATCAGCACCGCCATCGCCAACGCCAGCAACACGAACGCAATCAGGATTTCCAACAACGAAAAACCGCGTTCAACATTTTGCGCAGGACGGAAATGACGCTGACTAAGCCTTTTCATCGTTGCTTTCATCAATCGTCACCCGCCCCGTCAGCCAGTCAATATCAATTAAATATTTGCGCGCGCCAGAACCGACGGTAACACGACCGCCGTTCGACGAGCCATCCGCAAAAAATCGAATCGTGCCGACCGTTTCCGATACCAAATCATCCTGCGCGGTGTAGAGCTTTAACTCCACCTCAGGATGCAGCTTGTGCACCTTGGTTTCGCCGTCAACCGTGAATTGGCGATTACCCAAATCCAGCGATAAAAACGCCGGCTTGCGTCCATAAATCGCGGCATCGCGCGCCAGCTTCAAGCCACCCGCCACCTGACGCGCATTGGACTTTAATTCAGCGCCCGACACACCTGAAAAAAACAACTTCGGGAGCAACGTGTATGAAAGCGCGATGATCGTAATAACGATCATGATTTCCAGCAAGGTGAATCCGCGCGCTTTCATAAAAATGAATGGGATTACTCCCAGGAATGAATGTCTTTATTTGCACCATCACCGCCGTCCTTGGCGTCAGCGCCCAACGACGTGATTTCATAAGGGCGGTTCTGATCACCGGGCGATCGGTAGGTCAATTCGTTGTTCCACGCATCCTTGATGTTGTCTTCATTTCTTTCATAAGGACCATTCCATTTGCTGGTGCCGCCGGGCGCCTGCACCAGCGCTCTGAGGCCCTCTTGCGTGGTGGGGTATTTGCCGACGTCCAACTTATAAAGATCAAGGGTTCCCGCCAGACCGGAAATACGCGCCTTGGTTAGGCTGGCTTTCGCCTTGTCGCCGCCGCCGAAAATTTTGCTCGCGGCGAATGCGACGATTAACGCGATGATCGTCGTGACGATCAAAATTTCGATCAGCGTAAAACCCCGCGAAAGTGTTCCGTTCGCGCACTTAAATTCATTCTTTCTCATCACAGCTCCAAAAAAATCAAATCGGTACATCCATCATGTCGAACATCGCTACCAGAATCGACATGATGATGCCGCCGATTAGCAACGCCAACACCACAATCATAATCGGCTGGATGAGCGCCATTGAACGTTTGATCGCCGACGCCACTTCGCGGTCGTATACATCCGCGACTTGAAACAGCATTTCATCAAGCTTGCCGGTTTCCTCACCGACGGCGATCATTTGCACCGCCATTTTCGGAAACACATTGGCTTCCAACATCGGCTTCG
Organism: Burkholderiales bacterium; assembly: GCA_025359285.1. Lineage (GTDB taxonomy): Bacteria > Pseudomonadota > Gammaproteobacteria > Burkholderiales > Usitatibacteraceae > UKL13-2. The sequence continues at coordinate 2,932 of JANYGV010000274.1, read as the reverse complement.
ACATTCCGCGACCTTCTTTCAAATCACGCGATATCACTTCGACAGCATTACGGAATACCGCGTTCCCTAACGTATCCTTTAAAATCGCTAGGCCTGTCAGTAACGGCACGCCGTTTTGTAAAAGCGTGCCAAGCGAGCGTGAAAATCGCGCCATTTCAATCCGCGCAATCAATCCACCCAGCAACGGCCAACGCAAAAATTTCGCATCCCAACGCGCGCGTGAAATCGGGTTCGCGAGCGAGCGCGACAGCAGCCAAATGGCAAACAGACTGATGCCCAAAATTATCGGCCAGTTGGCGCGCAAAAAGGTGCCGCTGGTCAGCACAATCTCGGTGGCTAACGGCAACGCTTTCCCGGATTGTTCAAAAATTTGCTTGAACTGTGGCACCACAAATATCACTAGAATCGCGACCGACATAAACGAAACCACTACAAGAATCGTCGGGTAGATAAGCGCTGACACCACGCTATCTTTCAGTTCTTTGGCGCGCTCCATATGATCGGCCAGGCGCTGCAACACATTGCCCAGCGCGCCGCCGACTTCGCCCGCTTTCACCATGTTGATATAAAAGCGCGAAAATATATCGCGATGCTTATCCAGCGCTTTTGATAGCGAAGCGCCGCCGCGCACTTCATTACGAATTTCATTCAGCAAATCGGCAACGGGCTTTCTTTCGGCGAGATTGATCAAGATTTCAAAACTGCGATCCAGCGGCAGCCCGGCTCTCAACAACGTCGCCAATTCTCGCGTCATGTTGCCCAAATCGGGCTGCGAAACTTTGCCACGACTGAATAAAGACGGGGCTTTCGGGGCATTTTGGCCCACCGCAGCATTCGAGTTTCCGGCCAGTTCGGCGGCGCGAATCGGAATCAAATTCATGCCCTGCAAGCGTTCAATTACCGCCGACTGTGTGGCCGCATCCATCACCCCTTCGTTGACTTCGCCCGCTGCCGAGACGGCTTTATATTGGAACAATGGCACGATTGAATTCCCTAGTCTTCGCGCGTAACGCGCAAGACTTCTTCAACCGTAGTCAGACCTGAAACCGCTTTTTTCAAACCGTTTTCATACATCGTTTCCATGCCCGCGGAGATCGCGCCTGCGCGCAGCTCACTCGATGTCGCATGTCGCATCACCAGACTGCGCAAGGCATCGGTCATCGTCAGCACTTCCATAATGCAGGCGCGACCAAAATAGCCGCTGTGACCGCAATGCTCGCAGCCCTTCGCGTGATAAAGCGTGACACGCTCTTCTTTCGTAAAGCGGCGCAAGCCCAATTGCTCGACCACCTCTTCCACCGGATGATAGCTTTCCTTGCAATGCACACAGAGCACGCGCACCAGCCGCTGCGCCTGAATCCCGATCACGGTGGAGGTGAGCAGATAATCATCCACGCCCATATCGAGCAGCCGATTGATCGATGCGGCGGCATCGTTGGTGTGCAGAGTGCTCAATACCAGGTGGCCAGTGAGCGCCGATTGCACGGCAATTTGCGCGGTTTCCAGATCGCGAATCTCGCCGATCATGATCACATCAGGATCCTGACGAACAATTGAGCGCAGCGCGTTGGCGAACGATAAATTGATTTGCGGCTTGACCTGAATCTGATTGATACCGGCCATCTGATATTCAACCGGATCTTCTACCGTCAGAATCTTTACATCGGGTTGGTTGAGCCGATCGAGCGCGGTGTAAAGCGTGGTGGTCTTGCCGCTACCGGTAGGGCCGGTGACTAGAATAATGCCGTGAGGCTGGCCGAGAATATCGGTAAAAACTTTTAAATTGCTGGCGTCAAAACCGAGCTGATGAAAATCGAGCGCGACGCCGCCCTTGTCCAAAATACGCATCACCACGGATTCGCCATGCATGGTCGGCACGGTGGATACGCGGAGATCGATTTCCTTGCCCTGCACACGTAATTTGATGCGGCCATCTTGCGGCAAGCGGCGCTCGGCAATATCCAGATTCGCCATGATTTTGATCCGCGAAATCACGGCTGCAGACAGGTGACGCGGCGGCGATTCGGTTTCGTGCAATACGCCGTCAATGCGATAGCGCACGATCAGACGATTCTCGAACGGCTCGACGTGAATATCTGACGCCCGGCGCTCCAACGCGCGATTAATCACCAAATTTACCAGCCGAATAACCGGCGCTTCGGAGGCTAAATCTTTCAGGTGCTCGATATCGCCAAATTCCTGCTCTTCATCACGCGTGGAAATATCGTCCACGATCTGGCCCATCGCCGATTTACCGCTGCCATACAAACGCTCGTAAACCGTTTCAAAATCAGTCGTCGATAACAGCCGCGACACCACGCGTTTATTCGTCGCTGCTTGAAAAGCCCGCAGTGTAAAAAGATCGGCAGGATCGATCATGCCGAGCAAAATCTCGTCTTCATTTTCGGCAATAGGAATCGCACCCGCCTCGCGCAAAAATCGTGGCGACACTGCGTCTTCCAGCACCGGCATCTCCGGAAACGCGTCTGCCTCAACGATTTTCCAGCCGTGCTGCGCGGCCAAGGCCTCGGCCAATACCCGCCCTGAAATCATCCCCAAACGCAGCAGCACCGAGCCCAATTTTTCCTTCGAACCCGACTCGGCGCGCGCGGATTCCTGCACCTTTAGCGCGCGATCAAGATTGGCTAAATCAAGCTTACCGCGAGCGATCAGCACCGCGCCAATTTTGTCGATCGACACGATGGTTGGCTCATGCTGGTCATTGGAAGTTTGGAGCACAGCCGACATTGAATTCACTCATCCATCATGTTGTGTTTGAAAGCCCAAACTGGCCTCAATACTTAACTGACGATTATAACAGTCGAGCATTTACGCTGATGGCTTAAAAGTGAACCGTGTGACAACCGGGCATAAACTTCGGCCAGCAGTGTTCGAGTACCGCAAGCTCGCACATTTACAAAGCAGTAAATTT
>JANYGV010000216.1 GCA_025359285.1 Burkholderiales bacterium | reverse complement strand
GGAAGTTTCGCTGGTGTCACCGATTGCGAATGCGTTTGCGATTCCGTTGGTGAGTTTGGTGGTGGTGCCGATTACGTTGCTGGGTGCAGTATTGCCCTTCGATTTTTTATTGACGCTTGCACACGAAATCATGGCGTGGTGCTATGCCGCGTTGTCATGGCTGGCGGAAACACCGAGTGCTGTCTGGCAAAGCCACGCGCCGCAGCCGTGGACGGTGGTGTTGGCACTTATTGGCTGCGCATGGATGCTGCTGCCGCGCGGCGCTGGGCCCCGCTGGCTGGGCGCTGCTTTTGTATTTCCGATGTTTCTGATATTGCCGCCCGCACCGAAACCAGGTGAAGTCTGGATCACGTTGCTCGACGTGGGGCAGGGCTTGGCGACGGTGGTGCGTACCGCGAATCACACGCTGGTGTACGACACCGGTCCCCGCTACAACCCGGATGTTGATTCTGGTAATCGCATCGTTGTGCCGTACCTTAGAGGCGAGGGCATTCGCGCGTTGGATGCCTTGATTGTCACCCACGCCGATGAGGATCATTCGGGGGGTGCGAAATCAATTATCGATACGCGTAATCCAAAATGGGTGATGACCTCGATGGATCGCACCAACGATAAAAATATCGAAACACTAAAAAACGCCGCAGAGGTAATCCGCTGTGACATGCGTGATAGCTGGCACTGGGATGGGATTGATTTCGATATTTTGCATCCAATCAAAGATGATTATGCTGAGGAAAATCGCAAAACCAACGACCTCGGCTGCGTGCTCAAAATCATTGCGCCCGGCGGCACCGTGTTAATGACGGCGGATGTTGAAAAAAAGAGCGAAACAGAAATGATTGAACGCGATGCTGATGCGTTAAAAGCAGACGTGCTAGTGGTGCCCCATCACGGCAGCAAAACATCGTCGACCGAAGCATTTTTGGATGCCGTAAAGCCCAAAATTGCGCTAATTCCGGTCGGCTACCGAAACCGATTTCGTCACCCGCATTCCGACGTCATGGTGCGTTATGCTGAGCGTGGAATCAAGGTTTACCGAACTGATGAGGCAGGGGCGTTAACGATGAAACTGGGTGTATCGCCGGATACGAAAATTGAAGTGCAATCGTATCGGTTGGAACGGAGCCGGTATTGGATCGATTTGCCGATGGAGGGGGTGGTGGGAGAGTGACATGACAGCCTTTAACCTGCGGGTTATTAGGTCGAACCATTAGTAGGAGTGTCAGAGGCGCTAGCCCAGCGAAGCCAAGCATCACCGCCGTCGCACGCTTTCGACCCCTTCCACTTCGGCCACTGCCCGCAACACTTTCTGCAATTGCTCCGTTCGCTGAATCTCTACCGTAAAGCGCATCGACGCCATATTCGCTTTTGAAATCGTGTTCACCGCCGTGACATTAATACGTTCGCGCGACAGCGCCTCTGAAATATCGCGTAGTAAGCCTTGACGATCATTGGCGACGACTTCAATATCAGCCGCAAATTTTTGGCCGGGATTTTGACCATTCCCTTCACCCATGCCCGCGCTCCATTGCGCAGGCATCAGGCGATCACGTTGCTCTTGGCTTAAGCTCACAATGTTGGCGCAATCGAGCCGATGTACCATCACGCCACGGGTTTTGGTAACGAATCCAACGATAGCGTCGGGTGGCATGGGTTTGCAGCATTTGGCGACTAGTGTTGCGATGTTATTGACGCCCAACATGAGCACGCCGCCGGCTGATCTATGTTCATTTTTGGTGCCGTCTGGCGCGGCGGATAATGCCTCAAGCCCTAGCACTGGCGCGGTGTTTGAAGCAACAATCGTGACACTGCGAATAGCAATTTCAATCTGATGTGCAGTGATTTCGCCACGTCCAATTTCGGCCAGACATTCGTTCAAATCTTTATGATTTAACGCAGCAGATACTTTCTCAAGCGCCAAAGCGGACGCAGCATTTCGCGCTAATTCGCGATCAAGAGTCTGGCGTCCATGCGCCATATCGACCTCAAAATATTCCTGCCGAAACCAGTTGCGTACTTTGGCCATGGCGCGCGGGCTGGCTAAAAAGCCAAGCTGCGGATTCAGCCAGTCGCGTGATGGCCCGCCTTGTTTTGCAGCCAAGATTTCGACGCGCTGCGCGTTCTGTAATTTTGTGTTCAGCGGCACAATCTGACCATCCAGCTTCGCCCCACGGCAGCGGTGGCCGAGATCGGTATGGACGTGATAAGCAAAATCGACGGGCGTTGATCCGGCGGTTAAATCAATCACCTTGCCTTGGGGCGTGAATACATAAACGGTGTCATTGAATAGGCCTTGTTTCACCTGCTCTGAAAAGCCTGATTCATCCGCCAGTTCGCGCTTCCAGTCCAGCACATGGCGCAGCCACGCGATCTTGGATTCGAAACGTTTATCAGCGGCCGTTTTATGCCCCACGCCTTCCTTATATCGCCAGTGTGCCGCGACGCCATGCTCAGAGGCGATATGCATGTCATGGGTGCGAATTTGCACCTCCAAGGTTTTACCTTCCGGGCCGATCACGGCAGTATGGAGAGACTGGTAATTGTTCGCTTTGGGCTGCGCAATGTAATCGTCAAACTCGCCTGTAATTGGCTGCCATTCATCGTGAATCAGCGCCAACACCGCATAGCAGTCGTCGACGTTATCCACCAGAATTCTTACCGCGCGAATATCGTAAAGCCGATCAAACGCCAGATTTTTGGACTGCATTTTGCGGTGAATCGACCAGATATGCTTGGGTCGTCCTGCGATCTCGGCTTTGATCTTGAGCCGGGCCAAATCCTCTCGCAACGTATTGAGCACGCGGTCAATAAATGCCTCACGCTCAACGCGCTTGCCATCCAGCAGCGTGGCGATATTTTTGTAAATATCGGGCTCTAAAAACCGGAATGACAGGTCTTCCAATTCCCATTTGATCGCAAAGATGCCGAGTCGATTCGCCAACGGCACAAACAGACTGCGTGTATGGCGTGCAGCGTTGGTTCGCACGGCCTCATTTGCCTGCGTGATTGCGCGCATGATGACTACGCGTTCTGCCAACTTTATCAGCACCACGCGCACATCATCGGCCATCGCGAGCAGCATCTTGCGCAGCACCTCGATGCTTTGCGCGTCGGCGCCCGCACTGGCGGTGGTTACGGTTTCAATCTTGCCTGCGCGGGCGAAACCGGTTACCAACGCCGTCACGTCCTCACCAAACGTTTCGCGAATGGCGACGGGATCAATGTCGTTTTTCATCATCGCGCCGACGATTAGCGCCGCAGCAACGGTTTCATCGTCCGCATCAATATTAAGCAACACGTCTGCGATCTGCATGGCATTGCGCAGTGCTGCGATGCGCTCGGCGCTAGCGTTTATATTGACTATGAAATCCAGAGCACGCGGCGCAATCAAACCCGCAATCAAACCCGCAATCAAACCATTACCCGCCGGGCTGTTCGCCACATCCACGCCGGCAGCAACATGAACGAGCCCGCGCGACAGCCTGTTGCGTAAATTAGCTAGCGCGGGCTGCAAATCTTCAATTGCGTCCATTGTTTTAGTGGGTTTAGCGGTTTGGGGGTCGTCAGGCATGATGATTCTTAAATATCGTTATCTACGGCTCGCTGCTATTTTAGGCTATGGCAAATCTATTGCTTATTTGCGCCGTGGCGCACCTCGCCTACAAACAGCGGTATATTAATCAAACGAACACGGCACAGCGTTTGCTTCAAAAGTATTATCCAAAACAAACCACAAATGTAGGCCCTGCGCGCATCTATGAAGCCAAAAACCTTTTTTAACGAAATGTTCGAAGACGATGGAACGGTACGCTCGCATTACGGCGCGTTTGAAGACTGGCTGAAAAACACGCCGCCCGAAAAAATTACTCAGAATCGGCAGGCAGCGGATTTACTTTTTCATCGGGTTGGTATTACTTTCGCCGTGTACGGAGAGGCCACTGGCACCGAGCGACTGATTCCCTTTGACATTGTGCCGCATGTGATTCCGGCGGCACAGTGGGACAAAATTTCAGCGGGACTGACCCAGCGTGTGACTGCGTTAAACGCTTTTTTGCATGATGTGTATCACGAACAAAAAATCCTCAAGGCGGGGAAGGTGCCCGCTGATAAGGTGATCGAGAATTCCCAATTTCGCCCTGAAATGATCGGCGTGGACGTGCCTGGCGGCATTTATGCACACGTCGCGGGCATTGATCTGGTGAAGGACTCAGACGGCGAATACTATGTGCTTGAAGATAATTTGCGCACGCCATCCGGTGTTTCGTATCTACTGGAAAATCGCAAAATGATGATGCGTTTATTCCCCGAACTATTTGCGGCACAGCGAATCCGTCCGGTGGATCATTACCCCGATTTGCTGTTGGAGACGCTCCGAAATGCAGCTCCGGTCGGTATTGATAATCCGACCATTGTCTTGATGACACCGGGGCATTTTAATTCCGCCTATTTTGAGCACGCCTTTCTGGCGCAGCAAATGGGCGTCGAGCTAGTGGAGGGCATCGATCTATTCGTCGCCGACAACACGGTGTTTATGCGTACCACTCAAGGCCCGAAAAAAGTTGATGTTATTTATCGCCGTATTGATGATGATTTTATTGATCCAGAGGCGTTCCGCCCCGATTCGATGCTGGGTGTGCCAGGGTTGATGCGCGCGTTCAAGGCGGGACGCGTGACCTTGGCAAATGCGGTCGGCACGGGCGTGGCGGATGACAAATCGTTATATCCCTATGTGCCGGAGATGATTCGTTTTTATCTCGGTGAAGAGCCGATTTTGAAAAACGTTCACACCTATCAGTTGGGCAACAAGGCGGATTTGAACTACGTGTTGGCGCACATGGAAGAGCTGGTCATTAAAGAAGCGCAGGGCTCGGGCGGCTACGGCATGCTGGTTGGCCCACATAGCACCAAAGATGAGCGTGAGCGCTATAAACAGCGCTTGCTGGATGCACCCGAACGTTTTATTGCACAACCCACGTTGGCGCTATCAGTTTGTCCCACATTTACCGACAAAGGCTTGGCACCGCGCCACATTGATCTCAGGCCTTATGTGTTATCAGGTCGCGGCGTAAATTTTGTGCCCGGCGGGCTTACTCGCGTGGCCTTGCGCGAGGGCTCGCTGGTGGTGAATTCGTCGCAGGGTGGCGGCGTTAAAGATACTTGGATTGTGGATTAGCGATGCTCTCAAGAACTGCTTCCACGCTTTATTGGATGTCGCGCAATGTTGAGCGCGCAGAGAACACCGCGCGCATTCTCGATGTTGCTTATCGTATGTCGCTATTGACCAAAGACCCGCATTTGCAAGACCAGGAGTGGTTTGCGCCGCTGAATATCACCGGCACATTGTTTCCATTTAGCGGGCGACATTCCATTGTCAATTCAAAAGAAGTGCTGCACTTCATGGCGCTCGATGCCGAGAACCCTTCGTCTATTTATAACTGCGCCAAACAAGCCCGCGAGAACGCGCGAGCAGTCCGCGGCACCATCACCAGCGAAATGTGGGAAGTGCTGAATGGCACGTGGCTTGAGATGCAGAACATGGACGAGGATCGTCTGTATGCGCGCGGCATTTCGTCGTTTTTTGAATGGGTAAAAGAACGTTCGCATTTATTCCGTGGCGTGACGTTTGGTACGATTCGTCGCGATGAAGCGTTTCAGTTTCATCGCATCGGCACCTACATGGAGCGCGCCGACAATACCGCGCGCATGCTCGATGTGAAATACCATGTGCTGCTACCCAGCGTTGAAGACGTGGGCGGAGCAGTAGACTATTATCAATGGTCAGCCGTGCTGCGATCGGTGTCGGCGTTTGAATCTTATCGTAAGGTCTATCGGGATGTAATTACGCCGTTGAAAGTGGCTGAGCTGCTGGTGTTGCGGGATGATATTCCGCGCTCTTTACGCTTTTGCTTTCAGGAAATTTATGAAATTCTCTGTAAAGTTCAAAATGCGACTTCGTTCGAAGCCACACGGCAAGCGGGCGAAATTTTTGCGGCCCTTCAATTCGGCACAGTTCAAAATATATTCAGCAGCGGGCTGCACGAATATCTGACTGCGTTTCTCGATTCAACCCATCGCCTCGGCGGTGAAATTGATAAATCGTTCTTCGAATCAACGGTGCCAGTACTAGCCACCAACGCAGCTCAACCATCATAATATTTAATCAACACCATGACTTACTGCGTCGCCATCAAGCTTGATTCTGGAATGATTTTCGCGTCCGACTCGCGTACCAACGCGGGTGTGGATCATATCGCCACATTTTGCAAAATGCGCGTTTATGAAAAAAATGATGATCGCATTATCGTTGTGCTTTCCAGCGGCAACCTTGCCATGACGCAAGGCGTCATCAACATTCTGGATCGCCATTTGCACGCTGAAGCCGGCACTGAAACTATCTGGAACGTACCCTCGATGTTTGATGTGGCCTCACTTACCGGAGACGCACTGCGCGAAATGGCAGCACGCGACGGCCCTGCGTTGATGCAAAGCGGGATTGAGGCCTCGGCTAACATTGTAGTGGGTGGACAAATAAAAGGCGAACAGCAGCGGCTATTCCATATTTATCCGCAAGGTAATTTTATCGAGACTTGTGACGAAACACCGTATTTCCAGTTGGGCGAATCGAAATACGGGAAGCCGATTTTGGATCGTGTGGTGACCACCGCCACGCCGCAAAAAGAAGCCGCAAAGTGTGTGCTGATTTCGTTTGATTCGACGGTGAAATCAAACATTTCGGTTGGCTTGCCGATTGATATGCTGTGGTATCCGAATGACTCGCTGCGAGTCGGCGTGCAGCAGCGAATTCGCGATGGCGATCCGTATTTTTCGATGTTAAGACAACGCTGGGGTGGCGGTTTACGTAGGGTGTTTGCGGAGTTGCCGGATCCGGATTGGATGGAGTAGTGATGTTGTATTTCGTTGAACTAACTTCGTTAAAGTAACCCTTCTCCCGCGCCCCGAATGGGGTTTTCAAAGACAGCGGGAGCCTAATTTTTGTCGCATAAGTAGAGTCCCAATCGCTACCGCGCAGGCAAATTATTTACAATTCCGCCCTTCGCGGGAACGACGAAAATCCCTCAAATGACTATCCGCGTAGCCCTGCACCATAAAACCCACTACACCTTTGACCGTGCCGTAAACCTGTCGCCGCATGAGGTACGTTTGCGCCCGGCGGCACACTGCCGCACACCCATCGAAAGCTATTCACTCAAAGTAAAACCCGAAAAGCATTTCATCAATTGGCAGCAAGACCCCTACGGCAATTGGCTGGCGCGGGTGGTGTTTCCGGAAAAATCTAACGAGCTGTCGATTGAAATCGATCTCGTTGCCGACATGACGGTCATTAACCCATTTGATTTTTTTGTCGAAAAATACGCGGACACGTTTCCGTTCAGCTATACGGCGGACAATAAACGTGAATT
>JANYGV010000215.1 GCA_025359285.1 Burkholderiales bacterium | reverse complement strand
GAAACTTCAGACGCCGTGAGCTCGACGCCATCGCGTTTTTTGCGAATAATTTCCTGCGGCAAAAAAATACTCATGACAGCCCAAGCGGTTTCAGACTTAAAAATATGCCTGCAATCGTCGCGCTCATTAAATTCGACAACGTGGCCGCCGCGACGACGCGTAGACCGAACCTGGCCACATCCCCACGCAATTGGGGCGCGATGCTGCCAAATGATCCGGCCAAAATCGCGATCGAGGTGATGTTCGCGAAACCGCATAACGCAAACGAAAGAATAGCCTGCGTTCTGGCATCCAGCACCGTTTTTCCCGCTGCAATCACGGCAGCATCGGGCTGCAAATACGGGGCCAGCCCCACATAGGCGACAAATTCATTCAGGATTAATTTTTGCCCAATCAGATTACCGGCAAACGCTGCGTGTTCCCACGATACCCCAAGCATGTAAGCTAGCGGCGCAAACACTTTTCCGATCAGCGATTCCATGTTGACGCCCTCAAAACCCATCCAGTGCGCGACGCCGCCCACCATGCCGTTCAGCAGCGCAATCAGGCCGATGAACGCCAGCAGCATCGCGCCGACGCTTACCGCAATCTTTAAACCGAGTGCCGCACCACTAGCCGCTGCCTCGATCAAATTAGCCGGACGCTTTTCCTCAAATTCAAATTTATCAAAACGAATCTGGCTGGTTTCCGTGCTGGGATAAATCAATTTGGCAAACAGCAGCCCACCTGGAATCGCCATAAATGAAGCCGCGATCAGATATTCAACCTTCACGCCGAGCCCAGCATAGCCCGCCAGCGCGGCACCGGCCACGCTCGCCATGCCGCTGGTCATGATCGCAAATAACTCTTGCTTCTTTAGTTGTCCCACGAAGGGTTTAGCCGCCGCCCCCATCTCGTTTTGACCTAGAAAAATCGTGGTCACGGCGCAGAAAGACTCAATTTTCGAGACGCCTAAAAGCTTCTGGAAAATTGCGCCGAGGATAGCGATAATCCAGCGCATGATGCCCAAGTGATAAAGCACGGCGATGAATGACGTAACAAAGATAATTGCGGGAAGTACTCTCAGCGCAAACACAAAGCCACCGTCGGGAAACACCGCAAACATCTTGTCTGAGACCAGCCCGGCAAACAAAAATTTTGTACCTTCATTGCCGTAGGCGAGCACATTTGTTACCGCCCCGGCAATGCTGCCAAGAATCACCTTGCCCGCAGGGACAAACAGCACGACTGCACCGATCGCGATTTGCACCGCCAGCGCCGCCAACACGGTCCGCCAGCGAATCGCGCTGCGCTTATACGAAAACAGGAAGCCAATGAATACCAGAATCCCAACACCGAGCAAGCTTCGAACAACATCCGACATGCAAAACCTCCCTTATCATTTTTGTGACACGAGTTTAGCGGAGGTTAGGGACGGAAAAATATATAGTGGAACGCCGATTTCGACGCCTGAGTCCGGATATTAAACTCTAATATCTACGTCCCTTTCGAAGCATTTATGCGCCAAACGGCACGCCAATATTAGGGTTTGGCATCTTTGAACAAACTGAAAAAATTCGCCGTCGTCGCTTCTGCCACCTCTTCAACGCTGATCCCGCGAAGCTCTGCGATATGCTCGGCCACGTGCTTTACGTAACCGGGTTGGTTCATTTTGCCGCGATACGGTATCGGCGCGAGATAGGGAGAATCAGTCTCGATCAACATGCGGTTCAACGGCACATGTTTCGCCACTTCTTTCAGGTCTTTTGCGCTTTTGAACGTGACAATGCCAGAAAACGAAATATAGAAATTCATGTCGATGGCCGCGTCCGCCACCGCCTGGGTTTCCGTGAAGCAATGCATCACGCCGCCCGGCTCGCTGGCGCCCTCCTCGCGCATCAGACGTAGCGTATCCACGTGCGCATTGCGGGTATGGATGACGAGCGGCTTTGCACATGCCTTTGCGGCGCGGATGTGGATACGAAAACGTTCGCGCTGCCAATCGAGCGGCTCAGCGAGCCGAAAATAATCAAGCCCAGTTTCGCCAATCGCCACCACTTTGGGGTGCGCCGCCAA
>JANYGV010000197.1 GCA_025359285.1 Burkholderiales bacterium | reverse complement strand
TGGGCCCCAGCCCGCGTAGCCCAGCGTCACCAGCACGCGCGATGGGCCGGTACCTGCGGCAATCGCTTCCAAAATATCTTTGGAGGTGGTGAGGCCCAGCTCATCATCAATTTTCAAGGTCGAGCTCCAATTGCCGAGCGGTTGATGCAGCACAAAGCCACGATCCATCAACACCGGCCCGCCGAACAGCACATTGGTTTCGCGTAACATCGCATCATCTAACGCAATATTGATTTCGCCAAACAAACTTGCGAGTGTCAGATCAATCGGTTTATTGATCACCACGCCAATCGCGCCTTTGTCAGAATGCTCACAAATCAGTGTTAATGTTTTCGCAAAATACGGGTCCGCCATACCGGGCATGGCAATCAAAAAATGATTGCTGAGCGAGCCTGACACAGAGTCAATGGCAATTTTTGGCGGGCGTTTTTTCAACTTTCTTTAACTTCGCAACGTCTGTTCATTTCATAATTTTACGCTGAACCACTTTGAGGTGCACCTTTGTCTTCATCTTCTGCTTTGTTCTGGTTTCGTCGCGATCTTCGCTCCCACGATAACGTCGGTTTGCATCACGCGCTGACGACTTTCAAAAAAGTCTATTGCGCGTTTATTTTTGATCGCGACATTCTGGAAGAATTGCCGTCAAAGCAGGACCGCCGCGTCGAATTTATCTGGGAAAGTATTGCAGAATTAAAAGCGTCGATTGAATCGATGGGCGGTGATTTAATTGTGCAACATGCCTCCGCGCGAACCGACATCCCAGCCTTGGCCAAGGCACTAAAAGTGGATGCGGTTTATACCAATGAAGATTACGAACCGCATGCGGTGGCGCGTGACGCCGCGGTTCGTAAAACATTAGACGGCGAAGGCATTGATTTTCGTACCTTCAAAGACACGGTAATTTTTGAAAAGGGCGAGGTGCTCACACAGGCGGGCGGCACGTTCAGTGTGTTCACGCCGTATAAAAACGCATGGCTGAAACGGTTGCACGATTCGGATTTATCGCCAAGAGAAATAAAGGCGCATCGCGCGAGCTTTGCAAAAACATCGCTTGCGAAAGAATTGCCCACGCTGGAATCGATGGGTTTTGAACGCACCAATATTTTGTCATTCATGCGCGCGGGCATGTCGGGTGCGGCGGCACTGCGCGATGACTTTGTGGATCGCATGGCGGATTACAAGGAGGCGCGTGATTTGCCGAGCGTGAAAGGCGTGTCATATTTATCGATGCACAATCGTTTCGGCACGATTTCGATTCGTGAAATCGCCAGCATTGCGTATGCAGAAACCTTGCGCAAAAAAAATATTGGCGCTGAAACGTGGCTATCGGAATTGATCTGGCGTGATTTTTATTTCCAGGTTATTTTTCATCATCCGCATGCCGCAGAATCCGCATTCCGCCCCGAGTACGATGCGATCAAATGGCCGAACGATAAAAAATTATTCACGGCCTGGTGCGAAGCAAAAACCGGCTATCCGCTCATTGACGCGGCGATGCGGCAAATCAATCAAACCGGCTATATGCACAATCGCCTGCGCATGATTGTGGCGAGTTTTTTGACGAAGGATTTATTGATTGATTGGCGCTGGGGTGAGAAATATTTCGCCGATAACTTGAATGATTTTGATTTGTCCGCCAACAACGGCGGCTGGCAATGGGCCGCGTCTACCGGCTGCGATGCGCAACCGTATTTCCGTATTTTTAATCCGATCACGCAATCCGAGCGCTTCGATACGCAAGGCAAATTTATTCGCAAATACATGCCGGAATTAAAAAACGTGCCGGACAAATTTATTCATGCGCCGTGGCTCTTGCCGCCACTGGAGCAGCAGGCACGCGAATGTGTGATCGGTCGCGATTATCCGTTGCCGATAGTGGATCACGCTACGCAACGTGATCGCGCGTTGGCGCTGTATAAGACGGTGAAAGGCGCTAAATAATAGAAACTCTAAGCGGCGCGGGCGTTTTGAAGCAATTTATGCTCAAACACCGCACCAATGCTAGTGTTTGGTGCGCTCGGCGGGATTCGAACCCACCACCCTCGGCTTCGGAGGCCGATACTCTATCCAAATGAGCTACGAGCGCGTTTTGAACAACAAACATAAGTTTACCATTTGCCGTGCTGCTGGTTAGCGTTCAGCAATGCACTCAAGCAACTGCGCATTCCACGTTGGCATTTTGCAGTTCAGCGCCGCTTCAATCTTGCCGCAATTTAAAACCGAATAAGCGGGGCGTTTTGCGGGCGTGGGATATTCACTACTTGCGATGGCGCGAATATTTTGTACACGCCGCCCGGCGTCATTTGTATTCGCCAGAATCGCCGAGGCAAATCCGTGCCATGACGTTACGCCGATTGCGGCTACATGATAAAGACCATCTTCAATTTTTAACGTGGGTTTGTTCGATGACAAATTCAATGCGCGCTCAGTCGTATTCGCCACCAAACGCACCCACGTCGGCGAGCCGAATTGATCGCTTACCACCGATAAATTTTCGCGCTCGCGCATCAGCCGCAACATCGTCAGCATAAAATTTTGTCGTCGATTGCCATAGAGCCAGCTCACACGCATGATGAGATATCGCTTCGCTGTCGAAGCCACCGCAATCTCACCCGCGAGTTTGGATTTGCCGTAGATGCCCAAGGGCGCGACGGCATCGGTTTCTTGATAAGGTGCGGTCGCAGCACCGTCAAACACGTAGTCGGTTGAATAGTGGATGATCGGCACGTCAAGACGATTCGCCTCTTCCGCCAATACGCCGGGGGCGATACCGTTGATTGCAACGGCAAGCTCTGCTTCTTTTTCAGCAAGATCGACGGCGGTATAGGCGGCGGCATTGAGGATTAAATCCGGTTTAATGGCGCGAACGTTTTTGATAATGTGATCAGGCTGCGACAAATCGAGCTCGCTGCGATCAAGTGCGATCACTTCGTGTTTCGGCGAGAACGCGGCGGCAAGTTCATGGCCAAGCTGGCCGTTTTTTCCGGTGATTAAAATCTTCAAGCGAAGCAGTCCGCGTCATTGAGTAACGAGCCTTCCGCATCTTTGGCGTTGACGCGCGGCAGGTGATTGACGCTATCCAATGGCCACGCGATATTCAGCACGGGATCGTTCCACAGCAGCGTGCGCTCGTGCTGTTTGAACCACACGTCGGTGGTTTTATAGAGGAATTCCACCTCATCGGTCAGCGCCATAAAGCCATGGGCAAAACCTTCGGGCACCCACAACATACGTTTATTTTCAGCGGACAACATCACCGAAATATGTTTGCCGAATGTCGGCGAAGTGCTACGAATATCGACCGCAACATCAAATACTTCGCCTGCGGTCACACGCACCAATTTGCCTTGCGGATGCTCGATTTGATAATGCAGCCCGCGCACCACACCACGCGCTGATTTTGAATGATTGTCCTGAACAAAATTGGGTGACAGCCCCGTGACTGCGCGAAACTTGTCTTGGTTAAAACTCTCGTAGAAAAATCCGCGCTCATCATGGAAAACAGCAGGCTCAATAATTTTTACATCGGCAATCGCGGTATCAATAACCTTCATCCCTGCAGTTTTTCTTTTAGCATCGCGATCAAATATTGGCCGTAACTATTTTTCAACATCGGTGCTGCCAGCGCTTCAATTTCTGCCGCGCCAATCCAGCCCTGACGATAGGCCACTTCCTCCGGACACGCCACTTTCAAGCCCTGACGACGCTCGATAATTTCGATGTACTGCGAGGCTTCAAGCAGCGATTCGTGCGTGCCCGTGTCCAGCCATGCCATGCCGCGCCCCATCACCTCGCAGCTTAATTCACCGCGTTCCAGATAGAGCCGATTCAGATCGGTGATTTCCAATTCACCGCGCGGGGATGGTTTTAAATTGGCGGCCAGCTCACAAACATTTTTATCGTAAAAATAAATACCGGTAACCGCGTAGCGCGATTTCGGTTTCAGCGGTTTTTCTTCCAGCGAAATCACTTTACCTGCCGCGTCAAATTCCGCCACGCCATAACGTTCCGGGTCATGTACGCGGTAAGCAAACACGGTTGCGCCCTCGGTTCGCGCAGAAGCGCGCTGAAGCTGCAACGAAAAATCATGACCGTAAAAAATGTTGTCACCCAAAATCAGTGACGACAAAGCGTCGCCGATAAACGATTTACCAATAATAAAGGCCTGCGCCAATCCATCTGGCGAGGGCTGCACCGCGTACGATAAATTCATGCCCCACTGGGTACCGTCGCCGAGCAGCTCCCGAAAGCGTGGCGTATCGTGCGGCGTAGAAATAATCAAAATATCGCGAATGCCTGCCAGCATCAAGGTCGAGAGCGGGTAATACACCATCGGCTTGTCGTAAATCGGTAGCAGTTGTTTTGATACGACCTGCGTGACCGGATAGAGACGCGTGCCGCTGCCGCCAGCGAGGATAATGCCCTTGCGATTCATAGCGATGCCCCGGTATTTTTATATTGTGTTTCAACCCACTGCCGATATTCGCCGCTCACCACCGATTGCACCCACGCGCCGTTGGCGAGATACCACGCCACCGTTTTACGAATGCCGGAATCAAACGTTTCAGTAGCGCGCCAGCCGAGTTCGGTTTCAAGTTTGGTGGCGTCAATCGCATAGCGTTGATCGTGGCCGGGACGATCTTTGACAAACGCGATTTGGCTTGTGTAGGATTTGTTATCCGCGCGGGGTTTCATCTCGTCCAGCAATGCGCAAATGGTGTTGACCACCTGCATATTGGTGCGCTCATTTTTGCCACCGACGTTATAAACCTCACCCACGCGACCGCGTGCCAGCACGGTGCTGATCGCGGCGCAATGATCGGTCACGTACAGCCAGTCCCGCACGTTTTTACCATCGCCATACACGGGCATCGGCTTGCCATTAAGCGCATTCAAAATCATCAGCGGAATCAATTTTTCCGGGAAGTGATACGGCCCGTAATTATTCGAGCAATTGGTCGTCAACACCGGTAATTTGTGCGTGTGATGCGCGGCACGCACGAGGTGATCTGATGCTGCTTTTGATGCGGAATACGGGCTGTTTGGTTCGTAGCGATGGGTTTCGGTAAACGCCGGTGCGACAGCATCAAGCGAGCCGTAAACTTCATCGGTGGAAACATGCAGAAACCGGAACGCCGATTTTTTTTCTTCAGATAAATCCGAAAAATACGCGCGCACTTCCTCGAGCAAATTAAACGTGCCCACGATATTGGTGTCGATAAATTCGGCCGCGCCGTGTATCGAGCGATCAACATGACTTTCCGCCGCGAAATTCACAATCGCACGCGGCTGGGTCGCGGTCAGCAGCTTTGCGATCATCGTACGGTCGCCGATATCGCCGCGCTGGAAATGATATTGGGGGTGCGTGGCAAGATCGGCCAGCGACGCTAAATTACCTGCATAAGTGAGTTTGTCGAGATTGAGCACAGGCTCGTTTTTCTCGGCCAACCACTGCCGGATGAAATTTGAGCCAATAAAACCTGCACCGCCAGTAACTATAATCATAGAGAAATCTTGATTGAAATCTGGCGCCGGATGAGAACACAACGCCTGTTTTAAAACCTTATTTTACCTGTGGGTTATCCGCCGCCGACTTCTTCGATAATTCAATCAATTTCGCATATTTGGCAAACGCGGCAAAACATCCAATCGCGACGTGTGCAAAACCAGGACCGCCGTCCAGGAATCCCTGTCGGAGAAAATAAAATTTGATGAACCTCGATAGCGGACTCAAAAATAATTTGAAATACCCGGCACGCACTCCCTGGCCATAGAGCGCTTGCGCATGCAGGCTGGAATAGCGATTTTGCTTGGCCAAATACAGCGTTACATCTTCGGCGGAATCGTGCATGAGATCCCCGCTTAGCCGACCCACATCCGCCGTGGTGATCACCGTTTCATGCACCTCGTCGTTGCTCCAGCTCGCATGATTTCGATTAAACAGACGCAGCGACCAATCAGGATAGCCTTCGCCGTGGGTCAGCCAGCGGCCCAAAAAGCGGTTACGTCTGGGCATACGATAAGCATGGCGCTGCTGGAGTGATGGGTTGAGGGCTGATGGGTTGAGGGCTGATGGCTTGGTGCCTACTGGCTGAAACACCGCGCGGATACTGGCTTCCAGGGCAGGCGATACGCGCTCATCAATATCCAGGCACAGCACCCAATCATGTTTCGCAGCACTGACTGCAAATTGTTTTTGGCGACCAAAGCCTAGCCATTCTTTTTCGATCACGCGACAGCCCATGACGTCGGCGATCGCACGCGTGGCGTCGGTTGAGCCCGAATCGACCACCAATACTTCATCGGCAAATTTCACACTTTCGATGCAGGCACCAATCTGGCTGGCCGCATCTTTGGCAATGATGACAACGGATAAGGGGATTTTTTGATCAGGCACGTGGGGCGGATATCGTCGATTGCAAATGAGAAACTGCGGTCAAATTGGAGCCTCAGAAGGCTTGAAAACAGATTGCCGCAATTGTAAAGCGTTAATGACCAATGGCGCGAGTGCCAGCGTGAGTACTAGCGGGCGCTAGCGAAAAGATCCGTGTTCGGTCTCAATTCAGTTGCCATTTCGACAGCTGCAAATGACCATTATCCGCTTGGCAGGTTACTTTCCGGCCCGTGCTCCGCTAAAATGCGGCGTGCGCGTACTGCTAGTCAAACTTTCCTCGATGGGTGATGTGATCCACAATTTACCCGTGGTGACCGATCTTGCGCGTGCGTTTCCGGGCATCGAAATCGATTGGGCAACCGAAGCGCCTTATGCAGAATTGGTTTCATTGCATCCCTCGGTGAAACGGATTTTCCCGATCCATTTGCGGGCACTCAAAAACCAGTGGTGGCGGCCCACTCGCTGGTCGCAACTATTGGGAGAATGTCGCGCGCTGGGCAGTCAGCGCTACGATAGGGTGATTGATACGCAAGGCTTGGTCAAGAGCGCGATCATCGCGCGCGGTGCCGGTCAGCCAATTTCTGGCTATCACCAAGCCGCTGCACGTGAGCCTTTAGCATCGCGATTTTATGATTTCACGTTCGACATCGACGTGAAACAGCATGCGGTTGAGCGCAACCGGCAATTGGTGGCTGCCGCGATGGGTTATCAAATCATGAGCCTGGCAGATTACGGCTTGAGCCTTCAAACGCCACGCCCCGCTTGGCTTCCAAGCCAGCCCACGGTCGTGCTATTGCACGCTACGAGCCGCGCGGACAAGCAATGGCCGCTTATAAATTGGGTGGCGCTGGGCAAACAGCTGAACGCGCGCGGCTTTAATGTGGCGCTGCCTTGGGGTAGCGAAAAAGAAAAGAATGTGAGTGCAGAAATTGCCGCCGCATTAACCCACGCAACCGTCGCGCCCGCCATGAATTTAACGAATGCGGCCGCGTTACTCGCGCATGCCGCAGGGGTGGTGGGCGTCGATACCGGGCTCGCGCATCTGGCCGTCGCCTTCAACCGCCCGACCGTGGGTATTTATGTCGCCACACAACCGGCGTTAACCGGATTGCATGGCGGCGTTGACGCAATAAATCTCGGCGGCGGTACGCCAAGTCAATTAGAAAACCCTAGCGTAGTGGCGGTGTTTGAGGCATTTATGGCTCATGTACCGCACCCTGCTTAGCGATGCTACGATTTTTATACACATTATTATTAATTGCCGCCACGCCGCTGGTGTTGCTGCGGCTGTGGCGGCGCGGTCGTCGCGAGCCGGGATATCGGTTGCACCTCGGCGAGCGTTTTGGTGATTTCAGTCAGCCGGCATTGTCGGGCGCAATCTGGATTCATGCGGTGTCGGTCGGCGAAGTGCGCGCCGCTGCGCCGATCATCAGCGCATTGCGCGCGCGGTTTGGGCAACGCCCCCTGCTGATCACTTGTATGACGGTCACGGGCCGCGCCACGGCGACTGAGCTGTTTGGCGACGTGGCGGTGATCGCTTATTTGCCTTACGATTTTCCGTGGGCGCATCGTAATCTGATTCGGCGTTTTGATCCGTGTGTGCTGCTGGTGATGGAAACTGAAATCTGGCCAAATCTGCTGGCTTGCTGTCGCGACAAAAAAATTCCAACCTTGCTGGTGAATGCACGCTTGAGCGAACGCTCGCGAGCGGGCTACGCGCGCTTCGCTGCGGGTCGCGTGCTGATTCGCGAAGCGCTGCAGTCAATGCATCAAATTGCAGCGCAATCCCCCGCAGACGCGCAGCGATTTGCCTCGCTCGGTGCCTCGCTTGGTGCCTCGCTCGGTGCCTGCAGGGTGCTGGTGACCGGCAATGTGAAATTCGATATTGAGCCGAATGTGGACCAAGTGGCCATTGGCACACACTGGAAAGCGCAGCTAGGCGCGCGGCGTGTGTTGCTGGCGGCCAGCACCCGCGACGGCGAAGAGGCGCTGATTATCGCCGCGTATCAACATATCTTTGATGCGGCTGCGCGCCGACAAACGCTGTTGGTCATTGTGCCACGCCATCCACAGCGTTTTGATGATGTATTTGCGTTAATGGTTAAAGCGGGTTTGCGCGTGCAGCGAAGGAGTTTGTTGACAGAAGCAGAAGCAGGAGCAGGAGCAGAAACGGCATTTTCCGCTGATACGGAAGCGTGGTTGGGCGACTCCATGAACGAAATGTTTGCCTATCTGGCGCTGTGTGATGTGGCGTTTGTCGGCGGAAGCCTGGTGCCAGTAGGCGGGCAAAATCTGATTGAGGCCTGCGCGCTTGGCAAGCCGGTCTTGATGGGGCCGAGCACATTTAATTTTGCCGAGGCGTCAAGTGCCGCCGTGACTGCAGGCGCAATGATTAGCGTGAGCAATGCGGAGCAACTCGCCCTGACGGCAAAAGAATTGCTCGATAATCCCGAACGTCGCGCGGCCATGTCGGCGCGCGCGTTTGAATTTGCCGCAGCGCATCGCGGGGCGACTGAAAAGACCATTAACCTTATTGCCGATTTGATTAAATAGCATGTCGACGCCGCCACTATCCTCGCAGCCTATCGTTCCACCGCCTGTAGTTCCACAGCTCATGGCACATCTGCAAGCGGGAATGCAGCTTTTACAGTCGGGTGACGCGCGCGGAGCCGACCTACATTTCAGATCGGCGCTCGCCATCGATGCCGCCAGCGTGCAGGCAAACTACGCGTGCGCGCTGGCCAGCTATCAGCTCAATGGCCTAACCGAGGCCGAACAATTTTTGCGCCGCGCGATTCAAATTCAGCCCGGTTTTTTCCCTGCATTTGGCACACTCGGCCTGGTGTTGCGCGCGATGGGCAATGACGCTGATTCGGTGGCGGCGTTTGAGCAGGCGCTGGCGATCAAGCCTGATTACGTTGAGGCCGCCTTTAATTTGGCGGTGGCCTGTGCCGATAAAAACGAGCGCGCCAAGGCGATAAACCTCTATCGTCATGTGTTGGCGCTGAAACCGGACTTTACGCCCGCGCTGACCAATCTCGGTAATTTGCTGCGTGCCGCAAACGAATTCGAGCAGGCTTTCATTTGTCTGGTAAAAGCCAAAAAGTTGATGCCGAACAATCCCTCGGCTGACATCAATATGGCGCTGGTGCTAACAGATCTTGGGCGATATGTGGAAGCGATTGCGGCGGGCGAACGTGCCGTGGCGAATGAGCCCGATGCTTATGAATCTTGGGAAGCGCTGGGGCATGCGCAACTGTTGGCGGGGGATTCCGGCGGTGCGGTGGTCTCACTTGCGCGCGCGAATTCATTACATCCCGATGTTCCCCAGCTTCAATATGATTTGGGCGTGGCACAAATTGCTAATGGCGATCTCGCTCGTGGCCGCGAAACCCTGAATGCGGTTGAAGCGCTGCGCCCGGATTGGCTGAAAATTTTATTTGAGCGCGATCTTGCGCTGCCGCCGCTGTATGAAAGCCAGCAGCATATTGCCGAGAGCCGCGCTGCATGGATTGCTGGATTGGAAAAAATTGAAGCGCGATTGTTGGCTCGTAACGATTGGTCGACAGCAGAAGCGTTGACGGCTGTATCTGCACACACCGCGTTTTATTTGAACTATCAAGATGTCGATAACACCGCGCTACAGCTTCGGTTTGCGCGCGTGGTGGAGCATGTGGTGCAGCGAGCCTATCCACAATTCAGCGCGCCGCTAGCCTGGCAATGCGCGGCACATGGGCAGCGATTACGAATCGGTTTTACCAGCGCTTATTTACGCAAACATAGCGTTGGTTATTTTTTCAGCGCATGGATTACCCAGCTGGATAAAGCAAAATTCGAGTCGTTTGTCTGGCACAGCAGCGAAATCAGCGATGTGGTGACCGATAAAATTCGCGCAGGCAGTGCACATTTTTCACACGCGCCGCATGATATGGCCGCGTTTGCAGAATCGATTGTCGCGGCAAAACTGGATGTGCTGATTCATCTTGATGTCGGCATGCATCCTCACGCCCAAGTGCTCGCGGCGATGCGTCTCGCGCCAGTGCAATGCGTCGCGTATGGGCATCCGGTCACGACCGGGCTTTCCAGCATAGATTACTATTTGACCGCCGACGCGGCAGAACCAGAAGATGCGCAGCTTTCGTACAGCGAAAAGCTGATTCGCCTGCCCAAGCTGGGCGTTTGCTATCCTATGCCTGATATTTCTCGCCGCGCTGTGCCGGCCATGCTGAGCGCACACCGCAAGCCGTTTTTGCTATGCGTGCAGCGGCTGTTCAAAGTTTTGCCGAGTATGGACATTTTGGTCGCGCGCATTGCCCGCGATCTTACCCGCGGTCTGCCTGGCTGCACCATCGCGTTTTTTGAGTCGCTGTCACCAGGTCTGAATAACACTTTTATAAAGCGCATCAGCGCCGCTATGCGGGCTGGAGGTGTCAATCCACAGTCGACGTTATTGATGCTGCCGTCGATGACCTACGAAAATTTTATGGGCACCGTTGAAGCGGCAGATTTGGTGCTCGACACCACACATTTTTCAGGGGGTAATTCAAGCTTCGACGCATTCGCCGTCGGCGCGCCGGTGGTGGCGTATGAGGGAAGCATGATGCGTGCGCGACAGACGAGTGCGATGCTCAGGATGATGAATATCCCGGAATTAATTACGCGTTCCGACGACGAATATGTTGCTACTGCGGTGGCCTTGGCGAGTGATCCGCAACGCTTACTTGAGCTGCGTAGGCGCATTCTTGCGAGCAGAGCCGCGCTGTTTGATGATACGAGTACGGTCAGGGCGTTGGAATCTACGTTGCTGCAGCTGGTGAAGCGGCCCTCTCCGCTCTAGTCGTCCTCATCGCTTGAGTCTGCCTAGGCGGTTTTGAGCTTACTTCTGCAATAACCGATTCACTTCGGCCAAGTCTTCCTCTTGCAAGCGGCCTACCGCAGACTTTAGACGTAGCTGGCTCAAGATGGTGTTGTAACGCGCTTGCTGTAAATCGCGGCGCGCCTGGAACAATTGTTGTTGTGCGTTCAGCACATCAACGTTGGTACGCACGCCGACTTCTTTACCCAAAATGGTTGAGTCAAGCGAGATTTGATTCGATACCAAGGCTGCCTCCAGCGCCTTGACTTGCGCCACGCCGTTTTTTACGCCGAGGAATGATTGACGCACATTTTGCGCGACGGTTCGCCGGGTATTTTCAAGATCTTGTGCAGATCGTTCGCGGTTCGATATAGCTTGACGAACCTTTGAATTAACGCCACCACCCTGGTAAATCGGGATCGTCAGCTGTAGCCCAATCTGCGCGGTTTTGGTCGATAGCGTACCGTCCAACTGGCCCAAAAAGTTTACGGCGGGTGACCGGCTATCGCCATAGCTGCTCACCAAATCCAGCGTCGGCAGATGTCCTGCCTGATTGCGATCCACCTCTTTCTTGGCGATTTCGCTTGCGGCACGAAATTGCGCAATTACCGGGCTCACCAGTTCGCTGCTGCTTACCCATGCTTCCATATTGGCCGGATCGGGCAAGGCCAATGCTACGTTGTCACGCAGCGGTGCAAGTGTGGCGTTTAATTTGCCGACCAGCTGTTGCAGCGCCTGACGTTTAATCTCCAGATCGTTTTGATCCGAGATTTCTTTTGAAGCAGCCAGGTCGTAACGCGCTTGGGCTTCATATGAATCCACGATCGTCGCGGTGCCGACTTCAAAATTACGTTTGGCCTGCGCCAGCTGTTCGGAGAACGCGTTTTTCTGCGCAGACGAAAGCGCCACGTTATCCCGCGCCAGCAACACATCAAAATACGCTTGTGCCGCACGCACGATCAAGTTTTGCTGAACATCCGCAAATGCGGCCTCGGATTGCTTTACCTGCAAATCGGCTTGGTCGATCGCGATCCAGTTTTGCTTCCTGAACAACGGCTGTGTGAGGCTCAGCGAATAGCCATAGGTGTTGTAGCCGTTTGATACGCCGCTGCTATTGCGTTCGTTACGGAAGAAATTTCCGGAGGCCGAAATATTCGGCAGAATGCCGGTGCGTGCCTGCGGCAGAAATTCGCGATTCGCTTCAAGTGTCGCGCGAGCAGAGGCGTACACCGGATCTTGCGCGAGCGCATCGCGATAAATGTCGATGAGATCGGCGCTAAATGCGGGTGCCCCAAAGAGAAGCGTGAGTGTCAGGAAGGGAACGCTTTTTAATTTCATTATGATTTTTCCTGGGGAAAAAATATTTTAGGTATTTTGAGTATTAGGGGAGATGAATGCTATTGCCGCCACCGCGACAGTTATCAGCTTTCAGGTTTCTGCTTTAGACGTTATTCATTACGTTTATGGATTTATACAGTCTAGCCATCATCAGTAGTCGGGTGGTCTGTTGCGATTAGTACAGCGCAACCTTGGGATCAATTTCGCGGGACCAAGCGTCAATCCCACCCTGAAGATTATGCAAGTTTGTGAACCCCTGGCGCTGCAAAAATGCGACGACTTGCAGACTTCGGGTGCCGTGATGGCAAATTACGACCGTGGGACGAACTTTGTCGAGATTCTCGACCGCCTCCGGAATCTGTCCCATTGGCAAATGTTCAGCACCTTGAATCCGTGCCAATTGCCATTCCCAAGGCTCGCGAACATCCAACAACGCCGGTTTGGCCTCGTCGGCTGATTGCAGCATCTCATTTAGTTGCGTCACCGTGATCTGGCTATAGGAAGTTGCCATGATCTGCGCCTAGAATTCAAATCGCGAAGGTTGCTTCGCGTTGATGAGAGGCGTGAGCACGGTTTCAAACAAATCATCGGCAGTGAACGCGGTATCGCCAGTGTTGGTAAAGAGCGTCGCCTTCATAGCGGGCGCGTCACCCACCACCGCGAACAGGCGTCCGTTGAGGTTAAGCATATCGAGATACGCCTTGGGCAGCATCGGCACCGATCCGGCGAGCACGATGACATCGAACGTCTCGTGCGAGGCCAAGATGCTGACCGCTGATTCAGCCGCATCACCGGTTTTCAGATGCGCGTTGGTAACACCGATGCGCGCCAGCGTTGCCGAAGCTGAAAGCGAAAAATTTTCGAAGATATCAATGCTGGTCACGCTCTCGGCTTGTTTGGCCAATAGCGCGGTAAGGTAGCCGCTGCCCGTACCGATTTCCAGCACGCGCTCATTAGATTTCGGTGCCACTTCCTGCAAAATGCGCGCCTCCAGCTTGGGTGCCATCATCGTTTGCTGATGATCCAGCGGGATTTCCATGTCAACGAACGCCAATGACCGGTAGGCGATGGGCACGAAATCTTCGCGTTTTACCGCGAACAACAAATCAAGCACGCCTTGATCGAGCACTTCCCAGGTGCGGATTTGTTGCTCAACCATCAGAAAACGGGCTTTTTCAAAATCCATAGGGTAGGTCGCGGTCATTTATTAAGTTGAGATAAAGTTGGGGAGTTAGGGAGTTAGGGAGTTAGGGCGCTAGGTTTATCACCGAAAATAAAGTGGGAATAACGGCATAAGCGACCACTAAAGCAGCAAGAATACACATGCCAGCAACCATGATTTTAGCAAATGGCGACCATGGAGCGCTCATGTTTGCTTGTTCTTATCATTCTTTGCAGTTTTGTTGACCGATTTACGGGTCGACCGCGCTGCTGTCGCCTCCGCGCTTGGTTTGCTTGTGTCTGTCTGGAAATTGGTCAGCCCGTGAATCAGCATATCGGTATGCGCGTTCAGGTAGGTCACGGGATCAATTTGGCGAGTGCCGCAGAGGTCAAACGAATTTTGCCAAAGCATCAACATAATGACCGGTGCACACGCTAAGCGCGGCACCACATCCAGCGAAACAGGTCGAAACTCGCCAGAGCTGATGCCGCGTTGAATCACGGCTGCAAACAGTGCCACGCCCCGGACCACCACTTCATCATGGTAGAAAGCGGCCAGCTCAGGAAAATTACCCGCTTCCGACATCATCAGTTTGGTAATCCCACCCAGCTTGGTTGAGCCGATTTGCTCCCACCAATCATGCACCAGCTCGCGTAGCACATCGGTGGTCGGGCCGGTGTGGGCGCGCACGCGT
>JANYGV010000316.1 GCA_025359285.1 Burkholderiales bacterium | reverse complement strand
GTTTCCGGAAAAATCTAACGAGCTGTCGATTGAAATCGATCTCGTTGCCGACATGACGGTCATTAACCCATTTGATTTTTTTGTCGAAAAATACGCGGACACGTTTCCGTTCAGCTATACGGCGGACAATAAACGTGAATTGACAGCCTATCTTGAGACGGATCCGATCGGCCCATTGGTGCAGGCATGGATTGACTATGCCAAGGCGAATCTCATCAGGCCGGGCATGGTGACTATCGATTTTCTGGTCGCGTTGAACCAAAAGCTGCAGCAAGATATTCGCTATCTCATCCGCATGGAGCCTGGTGTGCAGCCGCCCGAATTCACGCTGTCCAGTGGGCAGGGATCGTGTCGGGATTCGGCTTGGCTGCTCGTGCAAATTTTGCGCAATTTTGGTGTTGCCGCGCGCTTCGCTTCCGGCTATTTGATTCAATTGGTGGCTGATCAAAAGTCACTCGATGGCCCATCGGGCACCGACAAAGATTTCACTGATTTACATGCTTGGTGCGAAGCCTATCTGCCCGGCGCAGGCTGGGTAGGGCTCGATCCTACTTCCGGTTTACTGGCGGGTGAGGGTCACATTCCGCTCGCGTGTACCGCCATTCCATCTTCAGCCGCGCCGGTTTCCGGCTTCACCGATCCTTGCGAATCGAGGCTCGATTTCACGATGACGGTGACGCGCATTCACGAAGACCCGCGTGTGACCAAACCTTACACTGATGCGCAGTGGCGATCAATTACGGCGCTGGGCCAAGCCGTGGATCGTGAACTAAAAAGCGGCGATGTGCGGCTCACCATGGGTGGTGAACCAACCTTCGTTTCGATTGACGATATGGAAGGTGCCGAGTGGAATATCACCGCGCTGAGTCCTAAAAAATTGGAGCTGGCGACCTCGTTGTTGCAACGCTTGAAAGGTAAATTTGCACCTGGTTCGATGTTGCATTTCGGCCAAGGAAAATGGTACCCCGGCGAACCGTTGCCACGCTGGGCGCTGTCATGTTTTTGGCGACCTGATGGTGTGCCGGTGTGGCGAGATGATTCTTTGATTGTATTTTCAAAATTTAAAAATCCCTCCACGCACGCCGATGCCAAATCGTTTGCGCACGCGCTCGCGAATGAGCTCGGCTTGCATGCAGATTATGCGATTGCCGCCTATGAAAGCGTATGGCGCACCATTCGTGACGAGAGCCAATTGCCGGTAAATGTTGATCCGCTTGATCCCGCGCTGAAAAACGCCGGTGGACGCGCAAAATTAATGGCGCAGCTTGCAGGCCAAATTGGCGAAGCGGTAGGGTATGTGTTGCCCCTAAAAGCGTTTGAACACCAGCCTAAAAAAGCCCAAGATCAGCCAGCAGGATTGTCCACAGCGTCGCACACGGCGTTGCACACGGCGTTGCCCCAAGCATGGCTATCCACCTGGCTTTCCAGCACATGGCCATTGCCAACAGCGCATCTTTTTTTGCTTGAAGGTGACTCGCCCATCGGCTTTCGTTTGCCGCTGGCGTCGTTGCCGGCCGTCGCGCCGAAAGATGCAGAAACGATCATTGAAGTAGACCCGTTTGAAAGCCAGGATGGTTTGGCGGCCGTACTCGGCTCGTTGAAGCAATCCATGCTCGAAGCGCCCGCGACGCGCACGATCAAGATGGGTGAATCGGCGAAAGATATCGTACGAACGGCGCTTTGCGTAGAGGCGCGCGACGGTGTGCTTTACACGTTCCTGCCGCCGCTCGCATTGCTTGAAGATTATTTGGCGCTGGTGGCCGCCATTGAAACCGTCGCCGCAAAATTAAAAATCGCGGTGCGCGTGGAAGGCTATACGCCGCCATCAGATAAACGCATCAATAAATTTGCGATCACACCCGACCCCGGCGTGATTGAGGTCAATATTCATCCCGCCACATCGTGGGAAGAATTAGCCGCCAATACCGAGACGCTTTACGAAGAGGCACGCCAGACGCGTCTCGGCACCGAAAAATTCATGCTTGATGGCCGTCACACCGGCACCGGCGGTGGCAATCATGTCACCGTCGGTGGCATCACGCCCGCCGATTCGCCGTTGTTGCGTCGTCCGGATTTGCTGCGCTCGCTCATTACTTATTGGCAAAATCATCCCGCGCTGTCGTATCTTTTTTCTGGCATGTTTATCGGGCCAACCTCGCAGAGCCCGCGCGTGGACGAGGCGCGCGACGATAATTTGTACGAGCTAGAAATTGCTTTCGAGCAGATGGACGTGAGCGCAAAATCTGGAGAGGAATCGTTGCAGCCCTGGCTGGTGGATCGTCTGCTGCGCAACTTCATGATTGATCTGACCGGCAACACGCATCGTGCCGAATTTTCTATCGACAAACTGTATTCACCCGATGGCCCGACCGGTCGCCTGGGCCTGCTCGAATTCCGCGCGTTCGAGATGCCGCCGCATCCGCAAATGAGCCTGGCGCAAATGTTATTGCTGCGCACCCTGATCGCGCGCTTCTGGAAAACCCCGTATCGCGCGCCGTTGATTCGCTGGGGCACTGAGCTGCATGATCGTTTTATGCTGCCATATTTTGTGGCGCAAGATATTAGAAACGTCGTCGATGATCTCAATGCCGCGGGCTATCCATTCGCCTTCGAGTGGCTCGCGCCATTCTTGGAATTCCGCTTTCCGCGCTATGGCACTGTTGCCTATCAAGGCGTGGAGCTTGAGCTTCGCCAGGCGATTGAGCCGTGGCATGTATTAGGCGAAGAAATGGCGGGCTCAAGCACGTCCCGCTATGTTGATTCATCGGTGGAGCGCATGCAAATCAAAGTCAGCGGCATGGTCAATAATCGCCATGCTGTGACGTGCAATCAACGCATTGTGCCCATGACCGCCACGGGCGTGGCCGGCGAGTATGTCGCCGGTGTTCGCTATCGCGCGTGGGCGCCACCATCGGCGCTGCATCCCACCATCGGCGTACAAGCGCCACTCGTATTCGATGTCGTCGATACCTGGGCGCAGCGCTCCGTCGGCGGATGCACTTATCACGTTACCCATCCCGGTGGCCGCAACTACGACACCTTCCCCGTGAATGCCTTTGAAGCAGAAGCCCGACGCGTCGCCAGATTTCAAAAAATTGGTCATACGCCGGGGCCGATGGGGGTCAAAGCAGAGGGTAGAAATCCTGCATTCCCGTTCACGCTGGATTTGCGCCGACAGCCGGATTTTGATGGCGGGTATTTGCAGAATGGGCGGCCGATGGGGGAGCAGTGACTCTTTAAGCTTTTGAAACGCTAGCACCGGGGCGGGGTTTAGGGTATAAATGGTCGGAGATAGCCAGCTGGAGCCGCTTTAAGATTTTTTTAAATTGGTCGCATCAATTTCGCTAACGCAGATTCGGGTAATTTGCGCTGCTGCTTCAGTCCATCCTGGGGTAAAGTCGCAGCATGACAAAAAAGCCACCACCCAAGAAACCGCCAAAGCTACCCAAGCCACCTGTGCCGAGCTCACGACGCTCCAAAACGAGCGCGCAAGTGGGGACAAAACTAGGCACGAAGCAAGTGACAAAGCAAAGCACCAAGCAAGGGCCAAAGCTCAATGCAAGGTTAGGTGGAAAGCCCCGCGCCAAACTACTCGCCAAATCGCCTGCGGTACCGCTTGCTAAGCCGCCTCGAACTCTAACCCGATCCCGCGCAGAGTTGCCTGCACGGCTCGCCGCAAATGCGCCTGTGAAGCCGCCAAGAGAAACGCTGCAGCAACCGCCCAAGCAACCATTCCGGCACCCACCCCAGCCGCCACTCCCCGCGCTAATGCCGAAGGTGCCCGCTGCACCCGGCCCGACGCTGTTGGCTACTTGCCGCGCGGGGTTTGAGCCGGAAGTGATTGCGGAATGGACAGCATTGATTGGGGCCTCTCCGAGCGCCATGACGGCGGTTGCCAATAGCGGGGTGGTGAGTGCGACTTATGCATTTAGCCACGCGAAGCTGGTTGCGAATACATTGCGGTTGCCGCAAATATTCGCGCGCACTGTGATGTCGGCGAATGCAATGCCAGTCGTGCTGGGATTGCAAGACCGCGTGACGCCGATTGTTGACGCGGCCATCGCATTCATGACGCAGCGCGGTATTAAATCTATCGCGGCGGTTTGGGTAGAATTTCCCGATACCAACGACGGCAAATCGCTGACCAAGCTCGCGGGTGCGTTAACTTCGCGGATCGGAGAAAAGCTTGAAGCGCAGGGCGTTATGAACGAGACCGCGCCGAGGCGGCTGCATGTGTTCCTGTCTACCAAGCAAGAAGCGCGCATCGGCTTTGTCGATATTGATGCGCCATCGGCATCGCCATGGTTGCTGGGCATTCCGCGTTTACGGATGCACAAAGACGCGCCGAGCCGTTCCGCGGCGAAATTAGCCGAGGCAATTCATTATTTTTTTGGTGACGATGACGAGCGCATGTTGCAACCCGATATGCGCGCTGTTGATCTGGGCGCGGCACCGGGCGGCTGGACGTGGCAGCTGATTCATCGCGGCTTGAATGTCACTGCGGTCGATAACGGCCCGATGAAAGGTGAGCTGGTTGATAACGCGATGGTTCGGCATTTGCGCGAAGATGGCTTTCGATATTTGCCGAAGAAGCCGGTCGATTGGATGGTGTGCGACATCGTGGAAAGTCCTTCGCGGATTGCGACGCTGGTGGCGAAATGGATTGGCGAAGGCTGGGCGCGGCACGTGATTTTTAACCTCAAATTGCCCATGAAAAAGCGCCATGCCGAGGTGGAACGCTGTCGCGCGATTATCGAAGAAGCGCTGGAAGAAAAGCTGGGCGAAAAAAGTCGCCGCATCGAGCTGCGCTTCAAACATCTTTATCATGATCGCGAAGAGGTCACGGCCTATTGCGGCATGCCGCCGCGACCGCGTGAAAAATAGTGGAACGCATTGGCGCGAAGCAAAAAAAACGGCACCTTAACGGTGCCGTTTTTTTATCATTAATTTTGATCTACTGACGCGCAAATGAAATTTCGGTTTCATAGGTGCGACCATCGGTTCCAGGGTTGAATTTCCATAGCGACAGTGCCGATACCACCGAGCGATCAAACACACGCAGCGGCCGCGCCTGAAGAATGGTCACATTGGTGACATCACCGCCACCGTTGATGGTAATGCGTGCACGCACGCTGCCAGACTCGACGCCTTGACGCGCGGCATCACGCGGGAAGTCTGGTTGTTGGCGAGACAACACGGTGACCAGCGATGAGACCTCCGGCGTTGGCCGCGAGGTGGGCGCTGCACTCGCGACGACTACTGGGGCCGGTGCGGGCGCCGGTGCCGCGGCGGGCACGGGCTCAGGCGCGCGCGGGGCGGGTGCTACGACCGTCGGTGGTGCAGCCACGGGCGCGGCAGTAACAGGTGCGGCCGCAGGTTCCGCGGCGGCGGTGCTAGTTGCTTTAGGCGGTGCGGCCGTCGCATCAGCGACGATGGTCTTCCCATCCTTGGCGCTGCTATCTTTTTTGGGCGGCTCGGCCGGGGCGGCAGTTTCTTTGATCGCTTTCAGATCTGACATGTAATCAACCGTTTTACGCGGCACATAAAAATCAGGCACCGTTTGTTGACGCTGCTCGGCGGATTTCAATCGTTCTGCCGTGGTTGGGCCGAGATCAGTTTTTTGGCAGCCCGCAATAAGAACAACTGCTGCCGACAGGCACATCATCGAAATCAGGCATGACGCTGGGTGAGATTGAAAAGAGTTCTTCATGTTGCTCCCAAGGATAAATGCACCACACAAAACAGCTCCCCACTTTTGGTGCAGAGATGCTGTGCTGCTTACGTAAAACAATCTTCTACGATTATTACATCAAGAATAAAGGGCCGCGTAATAACAAAACACGATGAAACAATATCGGACGAATTTTTAACTTAACCGCCTGAGTTAGCTATTGCCGAGCCAGCACCACCCACAACCACCCAGCACCACCGAGCACCACCCAGAACCATCCTCGGCCATCCGCAGCCGCCAACGCAGAACATTCCATTCATTTCATTAAACAGATTCTATACCGGGAATTTGCCGACGGGCTCCTCTAATCCGACGGTCGGTATTGCTGTGCAGCATTTCGTTGATCGATCTCCATTAACGTTATCCAACGACCACATCCAACGAGCCCAATATGCGTGCATCCTCGCTATCTAGGGGGGGTGGCGATTTAATGCCCCGCATGTTCCAGCACGGTGTACATCGCAAACAGATTCGTGTCGAGGTTATCGATCGTTTCGCCTTTGTCGTTTTTGTCCCATTTGAGCGCATGGCCGATTTTTCGGATCGCCGCGTTGTCCTCGGCCTCGAACGCCAGCACTTTGAGCCCGGCTTTTTGATACTG
>JANYGV010000098.1 GCA_025359285.1 Burkholderiales bacterium | reverse complement strand
GAACCGGCATTGACTTGACCTATTACGCGCCGCGTGATCGCGCCGAAATGCGCTTGAAACTCGGCATTGAAGACCGCCCTACTTTGGGCATGCTGGCGACATTGCGCGACTGGAAAGGACATCGCGATCTGCTGGATGCGTTCATGATTCTGCGGACGAATTTCGCCGATTGGCGACTCATCATTATTGGTGACGGGCCCGAACGCGACCGCCTGAATGCGCGCATCGCCGAACTTGGTTTGCAGAACGTGGTGCGCATGGTGGGCAATCAAGCAAACGTACCAGAATGGTTATCTGCGCTCGATTTATTAACGCTGCCATCGTATGGCGCGGAAGGTGTCCCGCAGAGCCTCATGCAGGGCATGGCGTGTGGACTGGCCGTGGTTTCAACTACGGTCGGCGCAATCAATGAAGCCGTGCAAGACGATGAGACGGGTTATAGGGTGCCGCCTCGCGATCCAACCGCGCTGGCGACTGCGCTGGCCAAGCTGATGGCTAACCATACGCTTCGAGACCAAATGGCCGCCGCAGGCCTCGTCTACGCACGCGCTAATTTTGGGCTCGATGTGATGCTCGATAAAATGGAAGCGATTTTTTATCGATGTGCTGAAATTAAAAATGCAGACCGCGCATGATTAGCGACGAGGCTGCACGCGCTGCAAACAGTGTTCTGATTATCAATGTCACCCGCATCGGTGATACGTTGCTCAATACGCCGGCAATTCGTGCGATCGCCAATAAATTTCCGAACGCAGCCATAACGTGTTTGGGGCATGCCAAACGCGTTGAAGTGTTGCAACATTTGCCGTATCTGGCGCATGTGGATAAGATCGATAAAAAAACTGCGCTTTGGCGCGGACGCGTTGGCGTGCTGACCGGAAAATCATACGACTGGGCGTTTGTCTGGGGTGACGATGCCGCACTGCATCGCTACGCGTTGCGCGTTGCAAAACATGTCGTCGCCTATCGCCAGCAAGATGAGTTACTTAACGCACAATTTTTTTATGCCGTAGCAGCCCCAGCGCTTTACTCGATGCATGCTGTGGCGATGCAGCTTCAATTGCCGCGATCGGTTGGCATCGATACAGACAACTTCAAGCTGGATTATGTGGTGACCGATATTGAGACGCGCACCGCGAAACAACGGCTCGCCAAAGATGCAGGCAATGCCGAGCCGTTGATCGGTCTGCAGGTCGCGAGCTTTCCCACCAAAGCCTATCGCGATTGGCCAATTGAACATTTTATCGAGCTGGCCAAACGCATCATCGGCGACTACGCAAATGCAAAATTCATCATGTTTGGCGGCCCCGACGATGTCACCCGCATCGCGCCATTTCGTGATGCGTTGCCAGATAACACCATCCTGTATGCAGGCGCGCTAACGCTGCGCGAAACGGTGGCGGTGATGAATGAAATTCATTTATACGTGGGCGTCGATACCGGCCCCACGCATCTCTACGGTGCGCTCGGCAAGCCGATGGTCGCGATGTATCACTCGAGTCTGCCCAGCGCGCTCTATGCGCCGTTACAGCATAGGGCGCTATATGTGGTCGATCATCCACTTGCGGGAAACGTGCTGGCAGGCAGTGGCGCAGATGCAGGCACGATGGCGGATATTGGTGTTGAAGCAGTTTGGGCACGCGTTGCGGATGCGTTGCACAAAACTCCATCGCGGTTTGCGGCGATGCCGCCAGTTACTATGACGCCACCGGTTATGTAATATTGAAAGCCTAGCACTGGCGTGCAGTTCGAGGCGTTTTTGCTCGATGAACCGCGCCAAATGGCGTTCTTCATTTCGCTATTTTTCCACCGCAAAAAATATCAATAACGAGCTAATCTTTAAAGCGCGAGGACCGAAGCCAGCACCTCCCGCGCCCGTTCACGAGAAAAATATCGTTCAATATTTTCCAAGCCAGCATCTCTCAGTCTGTTCCAGACCGCTTCATCTGAATGCAAGCGAATGACCGCGTCTGCAAATGCCTCAGCCGAATCCGCTACCAGCACGTTGACCCCATCATCCAAATACATACCTTCCGTTGACACAGACGTAGCGACGACTGGAACGCCGTATTGCATCGACAGATTTACTTTGCCTTTCACGCCTGCGCCATAGCGCAAGGGAGAAATGGAAAGTTTGGCGTGATGAAAATGCTCGGTGACATCTTCGACAAAACCGGCGATGACAAAATCATGGGCTGCAAATTTTTGCAGACTTGGGGGCGCGTTGCTGCCAATGATAGTGGTGATCAGTTGTGGTGCTTTTTTTCGCACAATCGGCAGCACATTTTCAACATACCAAGTAATCGCGTCCAGATTTGGCGGATGGCGAAAACCACCGATAAAAAGGATGCCATCGCGTTCATTAAATGATTTGAGGCCGGGCATATTTTGATGAATATTCGAAATGATTTTCACTTTCGCGCCCGGCATCAACTCATCCAGCAGCTTTGTTTCATTCGGACTCACCACGAGCGTAATATCTGCAAGCGATATGGCATGCAACTCTTGCTGGCGCGTACGCTGGGCAGCAGCGCGCAACAATGATTTTTCAGAAACCGGCGAAGCCAGCGCTGCAAGCCGCTCTTCACGAACGAAATGTAGATCCACAGTATCAAATATAAGTTTACTTTTTGGGGCACACCGTTTGACAAGATCAATATATTTGCACGCCACCGTGGCTCTAGATAACACTACAACATTAAATTTTGCAGCTTCGCTTTGTAAAAATTCTGCTAAATCCGGAACGAAGGGATGGAACAAAACCTCAACGCCTAATGCCTGAATTTGACTCACATAGGGCTCGCGATATTCGCGATTGTCGGCGACAAAAGTTACCTTGCATCCTAATTCCGCCATCAGGCCCAGCAGCTCAAACATGCGCAGCGACCCAGAATCATGATCCGGCGTGAGCATGCAAGCATCCACCACCAACACGCGACGCGCGGTGTAACGATCGCGCTCTAGCTGCGGCTGCATCCCATTGACACGATGCTTCACCAAAATCGCTCGCCAGCGCTCGGCAAACGTGGCTTGATTCGTTACCTGATGTTGTTTCACACCCTGCGTGAGATCGATGCCGGAGCTGCGACCTTCGAAATGCACCACCACCGCGCGCGGTTGATAAATCACGCGCTTGCCGGCTTCGCGCACCCGAAACGCCAGATCGGTATCTTCGTAATACGCGGGAACATAGCGCTCATCAAAGCCACCAAGCGACATCCAAAATTCGCGCCGCAACATCAAACAAGCGCCCGAGCAATAATCGACTTCGCGCAAATAATTGTATTCTGGCTTGCTGGCATCATCATTGCGACCCAGATTCCAAGCTGAGCCATCGCGCCAGACAATGCCGCCCGCCTCCTGCAAAACACCATCGGGATAAATAAGCTTTGCACCCACCATACCGACATTTTTTTGGTGATCAAATACCTCACGCATCGCCTGCAACCAGCCAGTCGTCAGAATAATGTCATTATTCAAAATAACGACATATTCGCCGCGCGCGCGCTCTGCCGCGCGGTTACAGCTGCGCAAAAAGCCGATATTTTTTTCGTTGCGTACGAATTGCACCCCTTCAACTTTCGCCAGTTCTGTCGCCGTTGTCGTCGGGGAGCAGTCATCGATCACAATCACTTCAATATCGTGTGCGGCGCAGGTATTCGCAATACTGACGAGGCAGGTAAAGGTAAGCAAGTGCTGGCCATAAACGGGCACCACCAATGAAAATTTTGGCGTTGTGGAGTGCGGCACTTTCAACGCGGTCACCGAGCTTGCAATCTCATAGAGCGCCGCAGCTGGTTTCACGAACCCTTCATTGCGATTCAATTTCTCGCGCACGCGGCTGGCTAAAGCGACCAGCCCTTGTTCGCGCAAAATATGTGCTGCCATCGCCGCATGATGTGGCAAACGGCGCACCCGGTAGCGCAGCAATCTTGCGCGTTTGAGCGCCGCTTTCAGCGGCCCTACAAGCCACCTTAACGGTGCCGTCAGTTTCCAGGAGGTGCTTGCCGTCACCTTCCCGAACGCGTGCCTAGCATCGTCGCGCTCGTGCTCAAGAGATTCACGTTGTGTCGCCAGCACACTACGAAGCTCATCGGCTTCCTGTAAACGAAAATCACGCTGCGCTATAACATTATCCAAATCCGCTTTTGCGTTCGCTATTTGCCGATCAGCAATGTCAACTCGTCGCCTCAACTCGTTGCGTGAGTCCAGATGTCCACAATCCACGCCTGCCAGCAGCAAATCATGCAACGAGTAGTCGCGCTCTGCACCCGTAGAAAGCTTCAGAAAATATTGCGCAGGAGGTAATCGCAGCGAGGACAAGGACAAGGACGAGGACGTGGACGACAGCGGTAGCTCAGCGATAGCTGATCGGGAAACGGTGCGCGCAAACAGCGGCTGAAGATAACGTTGACGATACGCCGAAGCCTTACCGGACAGAATCGCTTCATTGTTATCAGTTACAGCGGCGTCTGTATCAGCGGCGTCTGTATCAGCGGCACGACATACCTTCATTAACGCCGCGTTCCAGGTATCCGCCGACGAGTCCCATTCCGGCAATTCGACGGCAGCGTAACCCGCCAAACGCTCTTTAAACGAGCCTAGGCGAGACGCCACAATCGGGCTAACCGTTGCCATGGCCGCACTTAGCGTATACGAAAAACTTTCGGGGATTTGTGAAGGGAAAAAAAATACGTCAGGACGCGCCAGTGCAATGCGCCTCGCCAAGTCTTCATCGCGGTAGCTTCCCGAAATCTCGATCGGTAAATACGGCCACTGCGGCACCGGGCGCGAGGTGTGGCCCAGCACCGAAAAAGCCAACGGCAAACCAAAATCGCGGGCATGGACCGCGCACGCCTCGAGCACATCCAGACCTTTTTCGGGTGTCAACCCACCGAGCAGCATGACTTTAAAATCTCGCGCGTGAGCCGAAGTTATGGATACAAAATGCGGCCAGATATCGAATTTCTGCTTGGGGAAAAATATTGCAATTCGGTCAGCCAGATCCTGAGAAGGGCTGATGACGCGCTCGGCTTGCGCCAACAGGTTTTGAAAACGAACACGCCATTCTGCGGCGTTGAGTCCCCACGCATGGTCGCGAACGCTTGCGGCCTCATCCGCGGGCATGGCCGCGCCTGGAGATAAATGATATTGCGCGGTGATCGGAAAATAATCGTGCAAGGTGACATCGAGTGGCACCTGCAATCGCTCCGCAATGGTTAACACCTCGACAGGCAGGCCGTGCACGTGATGCAGGTGCATGCGCTTAATATTCAGATCAAATAAAAATGCCATCATCTGATTAAATTCAGATGGCATTTTGAAAAAAACCTGAAACGCTTCGCCTGTTCTCAGCCACGTCAGCGACAGCATATCGCCGCGCTCGGGTCGCATTCGGATGACTTCGCAGTCGTTCTCGATGAGCGTTGCCAGGTCTCGAACATGCCGCGCAGTGCCGCCGCCCCAAGCATGCGTCACCATCAAAATAATCGGATGACCTGACGATTTCAAGCGCGCAATATCGACCGCACGGCGATACGGACGGGCGGGATCGCGCTCAAAAAAATCAGCGATGGCGGCCT
>JANYGV010000093.1 GCA_025359285.1 Burkholderiales bacterium | reverse complement strand
TGGGCCCGTTAAAATTCAGTTTGGCCAAGCCGATCAAAAAAGAGCCTAACGATAAAGTAGAGCGCTTCCAGTTCTTGCTGGGCCGAGCGTTTTAGTGGTTGAAGCTGGTCGGAGAATGTTCGTAAACCTGCAGCAAAGTAGCGAAAGTTATTGAGGTGAAGTCGATGGCAATATTAGGCACGCGTTTGCTGGTTCCCATTTTGTTTGGCTTGGCGATAGCGTCAAGCGCTTCGGCCACGTTTGCAGCGGAACTCAAGATCGGTATCGTCAATCAGGAGCGTTTGCTGCGAGAGTCCGCGCCCGCAAAGCGTTCGCAAGGTCGCTTGGATAAAGAATTTGCGGCTCGACGTGCCGAACTCGATAGGATGCAAAAGCAGGGCCGCGATCTGGAAGCAACGCTGCAAAAAGAAGCGGTGACCATGCCCGAACCAGACCGCATCGCCAAAGAACGTCAAATTGCCCAGCTGACACGTGATTTCCAGCGCATGCAGCGCGAAATTCGTGAGGACCGCACCTTACGCCAGAACGAAGAATTAGCGTCCATTCAGGAGCTTGCGCAAAAGGCCATATCGGAAATCGCAGAAAAAGAAAAGTTTGACCTTATCCTGCAAGACGCCGTCTATGTGAGTCCGCGGATCGACATTACGGATAAAGTAATCAAAGCGCTGGCGGATAAATAGGCTGATTCCCAAGTTGCAGTCATCCAAAATCCAGAGATGCAAAAGCGGCCTTTTCGATACGGAAAGGCCATTTTTATTTGCAGTCGATTTTAGTTTTAGACGCATGGGCGAGAGCATTTGTTGCGCCAAGTAAGAATCAAGCAAGCACCGTGCACGATTCGGGCGCGCGCCGTGAGAAAATACAAACATGTTGCTACGGGATCTACAATTAAAGTTTGGTGGTGAGTGCGTGGGCGAGGTCTCGCGTTCACTTACCGGCGTCGGCTCGATTGAGCGCGCTGCTGAGTCCGAAATTACTTTTTTAGCTAATCCAAAATACCGTGGCGCGTTGGCTGGAACTCGAGCGGGTGCCGTCATTGTCGGGGTGCACGAACGCGATGCGACGGACAAGCCGCGGCTCGTGGTGGGTAACCCTTATGCGTACTTCGCCAAGGTTGCACAGCTGTTCTCACCGCCAGCCAGCTACTCGCCGGGCATTCATCCGCTCGCGGTGGTCAGCCCCGCCGCCCGCGTGGCTGCCAGCGCCTCAGTTGCAGAGTTCGTGTCGATCGGCGCGGGTGCGATTATTGCCAACAATGTGCGCGTCGGTGCAGGATCAATAATCGGCGATAACGTGTCGATTGGAAGCGGCACACAGCTGATTGCGCGCGTCACCGTGTATGCAGACTGCCGAATCGGTTCGCGCAATCTGATCCACGCCGGTGTGGTGATAGGTGCAGATGGATTCGGATTCGCGCCGGACTTTACGAATGGCGACGGTCAATGGCAAAAAATTCCACAAACAGGCGCTGTGGTGATCGGTGATGATGTTGAAATTGGTGCGAATACGACTATTGACCGTGGCGCGATGGACGATACCGTGATTGGTAACGATGTAAAACTCGATAACCAAATTCAGGTCGGCCATAATTGCGTGATCGGTGACCATACCGTGATATCCGGCTGCGTCGGTATTGCCGGCAGCACCAAAATCGGTAAACGCGTCATGATTGGCGGGAAGGCCGGCATTATCGGTCACTTGACGATTGGTGACGATGTCATCATTTCAGCCATGACCCTGGTAACCAAATCCATTCTCAAACCCGGCACCTACACCTCCGGTACGCCGCTGATGCCACATCGGGAATGGCTTAAAAATGCAGCGCATTTTCGCAAGCTTGATTTGATAGCGACCAAAATCAGATTCGGCACGAACAAAACAGGTCAGGGAGAATAAAAAATGACGGTAACAGCCAACCCCTCAAGCGCTACGCTCACCGCATCGGGCGTAGTAATGCAAAGTGATGAGATCAAGGAATACTTACCGCACCGGTATCCATTTTTGCTGGTGGATCGCGTGATTGAGTTAATCCCTAACGAGCATATCAAAGCGCTCAAAAATGTATCAATAAATGAGCCTTTTTTTCAGGGGCATTTTCCACATTACGCGGTGATGCCCGGCGTGCTCATTATTGAAGCGCTGGCGCAAACGGCCGCGTTGCTGGCATTGAAAACGTCGGGCGAAAAACGCGATGATAAAACGGTGGTTTATTTGGCGGGGATTGACGACGCGCGCTTTAAAAGACCGGTTGTGCCGGGCGACACGCTCATCATGACGGCGAGAATTCTGGTCGAGAGGCGCGGCGTGGTGAAGTTCGCGGTGCAAGCGCACGTCGGCGATGCACTGGCCTGCGAGGCTGAATTGTTGTGCACAAAGAGGTCGATTGCGTAATGCAGGCTGCAAACAACTCATTGATTCACCCCACAGCAATCGTTGATCCACGGGCGCGGCTTGCTCACAACGTTTCGGTCGGTGCCTATAGCGTTATTGATGGCGATGTTGAGATCGGCGCGGGGTCGAGCGTGGGCCATCACTGCGTCATTACCGGAAACACCCATATCGGAATTGAAAACAGAATTTTTCATTTCGTGTCGCTGGGCGAAGCCAATCAGGACAAAAAATATAACAACGAGCCCACGCGTCTGGAAATCGGCGACCGCAATACCATTCGCGAATATTGCAGTTTTAACCGCGGCACGATTCAGGATCGTGGTGTAACCACCATCGGTAGCGATAACTGGTTAATGGCTTATGTGCACATCGCCCATGACTGTGTGGTGGGCAACAACACCACAATCGCTAACTGCACCCAGCTCGCGGGGCACGTGCAGGTGGGCGATTGGGCGACCTTGGGCGGGTTTACCGGTGTGCATCAGTTTGTCAAAATCGGCGCACACGCGATGTGCGGTGTATCGAGCGTGGTGTTGATGGATATTCCGCCGTACGTCACGGTGGGTGGCGCGCCGTTAGCTGCAGCGGGGGTGAATAGCGAGGGTTTGAAACGGCGCGGTTATTTGCCGGAGCAAATTGCGAATCTCAAGCGCGCGTACAAAACGCTGTACCGAAGCGGCATGACCTTGGCCGAGGCCAAGGCAGCGCTCGCGATTGAAGCGATTGATGCGCCAGAAGTGCG
>JANYGV010000090.1 GCA_025359285.1 Burkholderiales bacterium | reverse complement strand
TGAGCCGCAGCTCTTCGTCTTCGGATAGAGGGCGATCACGTTTGATGCTCAACATTTGTGATGCTTGTTTGCAGGACATTGCCTGTTCGTTTTTCATTTTGAGAACCATGTTCGATCCAGACATTCCCGCAGTGACAATCTAGCGCGATGAAGCATTACCCAACAATTGGACGCGCTAATCGCCTCCGCCTTACAAATTTTGTCAGTTTCCTCGCCTAACACTTCGCGTTGAAAAAACACTCGCGCGGTGGCCTCGGGCAATTTATCCATGCATGACCCAAAGGCCAAAAAAAATGCTTTTTGTGAGGCCGCGTCATCCGGCGTGGCCCAGGTCGACATAGAGGCACGCCAATGGCCGGTTTCGTCAAACATGCGGTCAAACCATGCGGTATCGGTATCGTCTGCCTCAGCCGGTGGTTGCACAAAGCGTTCACGATCTACAACCCTGCGACGCTGAAAATCTATAATTTTGAATTTCAAAATCGATGTTAGCCACGTGCGCAGCGTCGATTCTCCGGCGAAGCCGTCGATGCCGCCCAGCGCTGCGAGCAATGCCTCCTGTACCACCTCTTCGGCCGCGTCTGACTCGCGCAGGCGGGCGGTGGCGAAGCGAATCAGATAGCTGCGATGCGTTTCTATTTCTATAAACAGCGTGGCTTTATGGCTGGGTAGCAGTGACATGATGTGGGTGGTAGTTTGGCGTTAGGCGCGGAGATGAATTTTTGGGGGGTGAATAATCATCTCACGCGATCAATGTAATTTTTTTGGCGGCTTTTTGTCACTGACAATTTTGACCAGCGGCGGTCGTGTGCGCAAGGACAAAAAATATTTGTAAATATCAACCGCCAACAACGGCAGATCTTCGCGGCATTCGATCATCAAATCCGCCATGTCGCGCGATTTGATTTGTTTTAATGCTTTCGCCTCGATTTCGCCCGCCAATAAACTGATCGGAAACAGTAATTCATTGATTTCGTCCTCTTCGCCCGCCTCATCCCACGGCGTCGGCGAAAAATCGACGCCGTCCAGATACGCCTGACACCAGGTTTCATAGTCGAAGTCATCTTCCGCCGCGCCATCATCGCGATGCAGCAGCATACCGACCGCCTCACCGGCGATTAAATCCGCAACGATTTCACCATAAAACCGCATTAAAAAACTATTCACCTCGGCCTCTTGCGCCGCGCTTTCATATTTGGGATTGCCGAGTACAGCAGGCATCCACTGCGCAGGCGTGATTAATTCCGGCCCGCTGATGACTGCGCAAAGAAAGCCCTGAATTTCGTCCAGGCCCA
Source organism: Burkholderiales bacterium (assembly GCA_025359285.1). Classification (GTDB taxonomy): domain Bacteria; phylum Pseudomonadota; class Gammaproteobacteria; order Burkholderiales; family Usitatibacteraceae; genus UKL13-2. The sequence goes on along the minus strand of JANYGV010000090.1, from coordinate 1,013 downwards.
TCGCCTGCTTTGAAAAAATGGGCGACGCCAGCAGCGCTTCAAGATGCGTGATCTCGTCGTCGGTAAGCGGAATATTGGGCGTAGTAGACAGATTGGCGGTCATGATGGCTCGGAAATATTATTAATGTTCAGTGGTCATCCCGAGCGCTCTTTTGCGAGGGATCTGCTTTTTATCGCAAGTGATGCATCCAACAACAAATTGCTCGCAAAGGTGCTCGGGGTGACATCGTTAAGGTCAGATTATTTGTCGTTACGAAAACGATTCATCTGCGGCCAGATAACGCCATTTGCCTGCGGGCAAATTGCCCAGTGGAATCATGCCGATACGGGTTCGTTTGAGCCCCACCACGTTGAGTCCCACCAGCTCGCACATGCGACGAATTTGGCGCTTCTTACCTTCCCGCAGCACAAATCGTAGCTGATCCTCGTTTTGCCATGAGACTTTGGCCGGGCGCAACACTTCGCCATCGAGCAACAAGCCGTGGTTCAGCAGTTTCAAATCTGATTCGCTCAAAGTGCCTTCGACGCGCACCAGATATTCTTTTTCAACCGCAGAATTATCACCAATTAGCTGCTTCGCGACGCGACCATCCTGGGTAAAAACGATCAGCCCGACCGAATCAATATCGAGCCTGCCGGCGGGTGCCAAACCCTTTGCCTGCATGGGGTGAAATTTGATCGTGGTCGGATCATCTTCCCAGCGATTTTCTTCTGTGAATAAAACGGAGGCGGGCAAATGCCCATCCTCAGCTTGCCCGGAGACATAGCCGACTGGCTTGTTCAATAGGATGGTCACGCGCCGTTCTTGCTCCTCGGCGGCAGCCGGATGCACGGCAATTTCTACTTCTGGCATCACCCGCGAACCGAGTTCATTGACGATCACGCCATCCACTTTTACCCAGCTTTTGGCGATCCATTCATCGGCCTCGCGACGCGAACAGATGCCGCGATTGGACATCAGTTTCGAGAGACGAATCGAGCCATCATCGGGCGGGCCTTGGTTCGCGTTTTGA
>JANYGV010000085.1 GCA_025359285.1 Burkholderiales bacterium | reverse complement strand
TGTCACCCTTACTACGCGGGAAAAACGTTTGCCGATCTTCGCGAAATATCAAAAAAATACACAGCCGACATGACCGACAAATTAGCCAACGCCACCATCGTCAAGCGCCTATCGCTCATCCGCGCCGCCTGTCGCCACGCCTGGAAGCACCACGACATGGGCAGCGAACAGCCTGGTACCCGGATGCACTTGCTCAAAATCAACAACGCCCGCCATTTTTACATTGACCGGCCCCAGATGATACGCATCGCCCGAAAAATGTCGCTGCGCACCCGTCGCGTTTTCATCATCGCGTTTTATTCCGGCATGCGGCGCGGAGAGATTTTCGCCAGCGATCTCGACAGCAACACTTTTTGCCTGAGCGACACCAAAAACAGCAGCCCGCGGCACATCCCAGTGCACCGCAAAGCCGCCGTCTACGCGCGTGCCAGCGCCGTTAAAAAACCGGTGTCAATGGGATGGGCCAGCCACGCATTTAAAATCGCCGCAACCGCCGTCAACATGGGCCACTTAAGATTTCACGACATGCGCCACAGCAGCGCATCGGAAATGCTCAAAAGTGAAATACCGATCTACACCGTAGGCGTGATTTTAGGCCACAAATCCATCCGAAGCACCCAACGCTATGCCCACCTCACCAATGACGCGCTGCGCGACGCAGTGAACAAGATCGGGCAGAAATCGTCTCACAACAAAATTAAGAAGAGCGCCTAATATCATGAAGAACCGCGTAAATACTGGAGGCGCGAGCCGGAGTCGAACCGACCTACACGGATTTGCAATCCGGTGCATAACCGCTTTGCTATCGCGCCGATGAAGCTTGATGTTCAACAATTACCAAAATGAAACGAGGAAACTTCGTTTTAAAGCATTGACGACGCCTAGATTCAGGCACCGCCAAACCAAAACTAAGTTCCCCCAAAATTTGGAGCGGGAGAAGAGTCTCGAACTCTCGACCTCAACCTTGGCAAGGTTGCGCTCTACCAACTGAGCTACTCCCGCGAAGCCTCAAATTATATAGCAAAAAGCCTCTGCGTCAACCCCCGCCGCCGCCGCCGCCCAAGACCAACAAGCCCTTGGCGTTCGTGAAATAACGGTCATGCCTAATCCCGCGCGAGGGCCCGCAAGCAAAGCCTGTTGACCTGAAACTAATTGCGCACCAGACGGCTACCCTCAAGGCGGACCTTGTCGCCAACCCGCACATTTGGCTCAACGTCGTAGCGTACGGTGCGAAACGAGTTATCTTCCATCCGCACACGCACGTCATAGCTGCGCGACGTGTTGTTGTTGGCCTCGACCTGATTACCCAGCACCGCCCCACCAACCGCGCCCACCACCGTTGCCGCATCGCGTCCGCGGCCGTTACCCACTTGGTGACCCAAAACACCGCCCAGCACACCGCCCAACAATGCACCTGCCCCGCTGCCCTCCCCAGCTTTTTCGATCGGAATAATGCTGTCTACACGACCACACGACCGGCAGATGGAGGCCACAACTTTCGGCGCATTATCGGATTTGATCAAGACATCGGGCGGACGATTGTTCTGGCTACTGTTTTGAGCATAAACCGGCGTGGGCTGACTATTGCCTGGCGCGGAATTTTGCACCGAACCGCGTTCATTTGAGCTGCTTGGGATGGTGTTGGGAAATGGATCGGGATTCGAATAAGCAGGCGTTGGGGTTGGCCTTAGGGTTGGCCTTGGGGTTAACCTTGGGGTTGGCCTTGGGGTTGGCATTGGTGTCGACGTTGATGTTGAGCTACCAGCCGAAGCCCTATTTGCCGCCATCATCTGATCTGCTTTGGCCAGCGGCTGCCCTACTGTTTTGCTTTCAATGGGCTGCACTTGCGGCGCTTGCGCGACTATAGGCGACGTGATTGGCGACGTTATTGGCGGCGTTATTGGCGGCGTTGTAGACGCAGGAGCTTCCAGCATCGCGCCAACACCCGCAGACGCAGCGCTAGCAGCCGCAGCCGTCAGCGGAATGCTCGCCTCTTGCTTTGTGTCGGTACTTGCGCTTTTACTGTTGCCTCCTGCGACGCCATTGTTTGCACCAGACACCGAATTAGCACTCGGCAGAATCCCGGTCATCATGGCGATACCCACTGCGCAAAATAAGGTGACCGCGCCCGCCGCAATGATCAGCATGGGATGGGTTTTACGCAGTGCGCTTGTCGTGTTCGACGTGTTCGACGTGTTAGAAACATAGGCGGCGTTTGGCTTCAGGTTGGCAACCACTTCGCGTGGTGCATCATTAAGATCTGGCATCTCGGTCTCCTTCAAAAAAATATCGTTTACATTAAAGCCGTTATTCTCCGCGCATAACGTCTTTACATCTTAATCGTTGACCCTGCTTGATTGCCCCCACTTTGTAAACTCCGCTTGGTTCAACCTTATGAGCCGCTAAAAAATCCTGATCTTTTAGTTGGCTGGAACTGCCGTTATTTTCTTCGCCAGCATCGCATCAATTTCTGCCGCGCTATAGCCTAATTCACCCAGCACGTCACGGCTATGCTCACCCAGCCGTCCGGCCAGACTGCGAATCGAAGGTGGTGTTTCGCTCCATTTACCCACCGGTGCCGTCGTGCGAATTTTGCCCTCGGTAGGATGATCATATTCAGGGAAAAATCCAATCGCATTCAGGTGCGGATCATCAATCAGCGAATCTAATGTGTGCATGGGCGTCGCCGGGATATCACTTTCGTCCAGCGCCTGCATCCAGTCAGAGGTCGTGCGGGTTTTCATCACCTCGGCGACAAACTCATATACCGCTTTAATGTGGGCTGCACGCGATGAATGATCGCAAAACCGCGCATCGGTCAGCAAATCGCGGCGACCAATCATTTCAAAAAACCGCTCCCACTGCTTGTCGTTGTAAATCAGTACGCAAAGATAGCCATCGCGGGTTGCATAAGGGCGACGATGCGGCGCAATCAAGCGCGCATAACCCGGCGGACCCAACGGCGGCTCAAACGTTTTACCGCCCATGTGATCGCCCAAGACGAATTGCGACAGGCTTTCGAACATCGTCACTTCCACCGACTGGCCAATTCCGGTATGCGCCGCGTGAAACAGCGCGCCGATAATCGCGATGACCGTTTGCAGGCCTACGCTGCGATCGCCCAGCGTCACCGGCGCATATCGCGGCACCTCACTGCCTTGTGCGAGTGACAGCGCAGGCACACCTGCCGCGCCTTGAATCAAATCATCGTACGCAGGCCGCCCGGCGTACGGGCCATCTTCGCTAAAGCCAAATGCGCCCACGTAAATAATTTTCGGGTTTGCAGCTTTAACGTCTTCATAGCTCAAGCCCAGCCGTGCCATGGCGGCGGGTCGAACGTTATAAACCAACACGTCCGACACCGCCGCCAATTTCAAAATTGCTTCACGTCCTTCGGCCTGTTTCAAATCGAGCACCAGTGAGCGCTTATTGCGATTCGCGTGCAGATAAATATGCCCCATGCCTGGATTTTTCATGGGGCCCACCCAGCGCATATTGTCGCCCGACGGTGATTCGACTTTCACAATATCGGCCCCCATATCGCCCAAAATCTGCGTGGCATACGGGCCCATCACCACCGTGGTGAGATCAAGAATTTTCACACCTGCGAGCGGGCCTTTGTTTTCTACAGCATTCATCTGGCTATTCCGATTCAACCTACGTCAAAAAATAATAAGCACCAACATCGACGGGCATCTTCGGGAAGAAATGCCCCGAAACGCGCTGTAGTATTAGCTTTTACTTGCAGCAATTCAAACCATAAATATTATTGCATGCTCCCCGCAACACCAACTGTCGCGATCACCTGATTTGCCGCACCCGCTCGCGAACTGGCATTATCTGGGACTAATAACGCGCAGCCGTTTCATCACGGGATGAGGTAGGGCTGTCGGGAGTGAAGTTGAATGCCAAGCAAGAGTATTGAAGGTCATGATCGCGGTTGGATTATTCCGATTGGCGGGGCCGAAGAAAAAGAAAATTCGCCTGAAATTCTGGAGCGCTTTGTTGAATTGTGTGGCGGCAAAAATGCAAACATCGCCGTGATCGCTACGGCGAGCCGCATGGAAGATACCGGCGTACGTTATGAGAAAATTTTTGGTGCACTCGGTGCAGGCAATGTCAACGCCATCACATTCGATACACGTCGCGATTGCGAAGAGGCGGGACGACTTGAAAAACTCGCCACCGCAAATGGCGTATTTTTCACCGGCGGCAATCAGCTTCGACTATCCACGGTCATCGGTGGCACCTCAGTCGCCAAAGAAATCCGCCGCATGAATGCCGCTGGCGTGCATGTCGCGGGCACCAGCGCGGGAGCGGCGTTTATGTCGGAACACATGATCGCATTTGGCGCGGAAGGCTCCAGCCCGAAAGCAGGCCAGGCGCGGCTCGCACCGGGGCTGGGGCTCACCAATCGATTCATTATTGATCAACATTTTCGTCAGCGTGATCGGCTAGGCCGCCTGCTATCCGCTCTCGCTTACAATCCATTCGCGATTGGCTTGGGGCTTGATGAAGACACCGCCGCATTTATCGGGCCCGACAACAATATCGAAGTCGAAGGCAGCGGCGGGATAACGATTGTGGATGCATCGGGCATTCAATTTTCATCGATGGATTCGGCAGACGAAGGCAAAGT
>JANYGV010000054.1 GCA_025359285.1 Burkholderiales bacterium | reverse complement strand
CACCGGTCGCCAAGCTTGGTGAAAAGGCCGCCGATAAACCGCTCACTGCATTGCCGTATACGCCCGGTCTGGATGTCTCGGCGATAGATAAAACAGCAGACCCTTGCGTGGATTTTTATCAATACACTTGCGGCGGCTGGATTAAAAATAATCCGCTTCCGGCAGACCAGGCGAAGTGGGATGTTTACCGGAAGTTGGCTGAAGACAATCAACGTTTTTTATGGGGCATTTTGGAAAGCCTCGCCGCGAATTCAAATACTGCTGCGATGGCATCGCGCACGGTGGCGCAGCAAAAGACCGGCGATTATTTCGCGGCATGCATGGATGAGGCAAGCGTAGAGAAGCGCGCCGCGAGCCCGCTGCAACCCTATCTGACGCAAATTAGCGGCATGCAATCCAAGGCGGATTTGCCGAAGTTGCTGGCCAGCTTGCATCTGGTTGCGGCCGATGACGGACTGTTTTTTGGCTTCGGATCGAATCAGGATTTTGGCGACTCGTCGCGCGTTATTGCGTTTGCCAATTCGGGCGGGCTCGGCCTGCCAGATCGCGATTACTATACCAAAGATGATGAAAAATCGAAGACGATTCGCGACCAGTATTTGGCGCACGTGGCGCAGATGTTTGTGTTGTTGGGGGAGAACGCGGACACCGCTAAAAAATCAGCTGAACGGGTGATGGCGATTGAGATCTCGTTGGCCAAGGCAACGCTCACCCGCGTGGATAAGCGCGATCCCTACAAGCTGTTCCACAAGATGAATGCCAAAGGCCTGCAATCGCTTACACCGGGTTTTGATTGGGGTGTTTACTTGACGTCAGCGGGGCTCAAAAATCTCAACACGTTTAACGTTACTGAGCCTGCGTTTTATAAGGCGTTTAACCAACAGCTTAAAGCGCTGAGCCTTGATGACATCAAAACCTATCTTCGCTGGCATATGGCGCGCGCGATGTCGCCCCATTTGTCGAGCACATTCGTGAACGAAAATTTTGCATTCTTCAGCAAAACACTGCGTGGCGTGCCTGAGCAGAAACCGCGCTGGAAACGTTGCGTGGCGTTGGTCGATACCCAGCTGGGAGAAGCCTTGGGCCAGGAATTTGTGAGCCGCGCATTCAGCCCGGCGCTGAAAGAAAAAACCCTGCGCATGACCCAACAAATTGAAACCGCCATGGCCGCCGATATCAAATCGCTAACCTGGATGAGTGCCGCCACCAAGTCAAAAGCGCAGGAGAAGCTGCGCTCGGTCGTAAATAAAATGGGCTATCCCGACAAATGGCGCGACTACAGTGCGTTTGAAGTGAAGCGCGATGATTTTCTGGGCAATGTGGAGCGCGGCAATCAGTTTGAATCGCGCCGTCAACTTGCCAAAATCGGCAAGCCGTTGGACCGCGCGGAATGGGGCATGACGCCGCCCACCGTGAACGCGTATTACAACCCGCAGATGAACGACATCAATTTCCCGGCGGGTATTTTGCAGCCTCCACTCTATGACCCAAAAATGGATGATGCACCAAATTATGGCAATACTGGTGGCACCATCGGCCATGAATTGACACACGGCTTTGATGATGAAGGCCGCCAGTTTGATGCAAAGGGAAATCTGAAAGACTGGTGGACAAAGAAGGACGCGAAAGCATTTACGGATCGCGCTCAATGTATCGTCGATCAGTATGCGCAATATACGATTGTTGACGATATCAAAATCAACAGCAAATTGACGCTGGGCGAAGACGTGGCCGACCTTGGTGGATTGATTCTCGGCTGGATGGCGTGGAAAACCGAAATCGCTAAAGTGCCCGCAGAATCGCGCGACGGCATGACGCCAGAGCAACGCTTTTTTGTCGGCTATGCGCAATGGGCCTGTGAAATTGATCGCCCTGAAAATCTGCGGGTCAAGGCGCTTACCGATCCCCATTCACCGGGCAAATATCGCGTGAATGGTTTGGTGGTGAATATGCCTGATTTTGCGAAGGCGTTTTCATGCAAACCGGGGCAGCCAATGGTGAGTGCCAAGCCTTGCCGAGTTTGGTAACAGCCGATCATCAAGCATCATAAAAAAGCCCGGTAATCCGGGCTTTTTTTATAATTTACACCAGCGTATTTATTGACGCGGTTCGCCGTTGGCGCTGACCAAAATAGTGCGTCCGGGTGGCGAGGACATTTGCACATAATGTTCACTGCCGCGATAGTTGTAAGTCACATCCCAATAGGCGGGTGTGCCGCTGGCGGTTTCGCGACAACGCTGCACGTTGCGATCATAACTGGCACCGCCGCTGCCGACGTTTGAACCGACCGCGCCACCGGCAATGGCACCCACGGCGGTAGCAACATCTTTACCGCGTCCGCCGCCGACCTGATGACCGAGCACGCCGCCCAGAATCGCACCGACAATCGTGCCGCCAACGTTACGCCCACCGCCGTCAGAAATTTGCTCGGGTTCCAGCCAGCAACGCTGCTCTGGTGGGCCCATCACCGCATGCACAGAGGTGACCGTGGCTTCAGAAACGCGCTCATTGGGGCGACGACGGTATTCGTAATTAGGAGCCGCCAATGGCACCGGATCGTTGTCGTAGCGCGCATTTTGGTTGGCTAGACGAACCGACGAGATTCTATCGTTCAGCCCCAGGCCGCTCAACGAGTCGTAGCTACCTTTGCGCAGGACCACGCAATTACCGCCGAAGCGGGCGTCGGTACAAACTTCCCAGCGACCTCGATCCACAATGACCGACGATGCACGATCATTAAAACCTGAACGATCAAGGTTCTGAATTTGCTGGCTGGTGGAAAAGGCGCGACCACGAAAGCCTTCATCTTCGTAGAAGGTAATTTGCGCCATTGCCGTGGTGGTCAAGGTGAGTGTCGCCAAGCTCAGTGCGGCTGTTAGTTTCCAGTTCATTCTCATCTCCAAGATTATTCAAAATTTTGTGAGCGCTTAAATTGTTGTTGCACTCAATTTACTGCCAGCGGGGTTAACCTATTCGGCTGAATCGCTGGCTGAATTACCGCATATCAGTCAGACGTTAGATTTAGCCAATAGCTAAGTTTTTACGATATTAGTTTTATCCTAAATTCTACGAAATGCGTGTCGGCGCCATTGTCGGCGTCGACTGACGATGCTGTAAGACTATGCCGCACCACCTATTGCACTTCCATGCGCTGCCACTCACCTTCAGACCGCCGGACGCAGCCAAAAATACGGCCCAGTTCATCCCCTCATTCTCACCATTCGCGCCATACAACCACCATTCATCACAAACCCAAAGCCTAAGCGCGGCGGTTTCACTACTTTCCTAGAAGTTGATTCGTTCCGCCATTCTTTGGAGATAACTGATGAAACCTGTAACGCTTAAATTGGGTCTGGCTCGCGCTAGCCTGTCCGTCGCCGTATTGGTTGTATCCGCTGTATTAGCCTCGCCTTCCGCAGCAGCGCAGCAATTCACGATCAATCCGACCAATCCCGTTTTGTTGGGCGAGCCGGTCGCGATTTCGCTGTCGGGATTGCCTGCGGGGGAGGATGTCAAGATCACGGCTGAACGTGTCATGACCGAATGGGGAAGCGATAAGCGCGCGATCTATCGCGCTGAGGCAATTTTTGCACTGGGCGCAGACGGAACGCTCGATCTGGCGCGCGCCAATCCTAAAAGTGGCAGCTATGGTGGAAGCGCTAAACGAGCTGATCCGCGTGGCTTGTTTTGGTCAATGAAACCGGTGTCCGCACCCGGATCAAACGATGTTGCACCAGAGCGCAAGCAAATGGAAACCCGATTACAGGCGCGCAGTGTGGTCGGCGACAAGCTGATGGCGGAAACCGTCATCGCCTTTGTCAATGAATTGGCGAACGTCAAAACCGAACCGGTCGCGAAATTCCCCGGCGCGTTGTTTGCTATTCAAACCAGTGACAGCGGGACAAAAAACAAACGCCCTGCCATCATATTATTGGGCGGCTCGGAAGGCGGCTCAATGGTTACACGCGGCGCGGCGCAACTCGCTTCCTATGGCTTTGCAGTACTTGCACTGCCCTATTATTCACCGCCAGTCTGGCCCAGCCAGAAAGCAGAGCTGCCCGCCCTGCCCGCCGCGTTTGCCGATATTCCCGTTGAACGTCTGAACGAAGCCCGCGCCTGGTTACAAGCACGTGAAGCCGCTGACGCAGACGTCGACGCGAAACGAATCGCTATTCACGGCACATCAAAAGGTGCCGAGTTTGCACTCCTCGCTGGGGTGCACTTGCCGTGGGTGACATCAGTGGTGGCGGTGGTGCCCAGTGATGTGGTGTGGGAGGGTTGGGGTGGAAATGTCGAGCCGGGCAAACGCGCTTCTTTTGCGTTGTATGGCAAAGCATTCCCGTTCGTGCCGTATCAGGATTTCGGCCAGGAATTTATGGGCTTTCAAACTGGCGAAGATATTCGCATCCGTCGCCCACAGGATAAAGGCCGGGCCGGGCTGCGCATCCTGCGGCTGCCGTGGCGGCGCGCATCCCGGTCGAACGCATCAAAGTGCCGGTGATGCTGGTCGCCGGGCAGGATGACCAAGTATGGAATTCCGCGATGATGGCACACAACATCGCCGAGCGCCGCGCCGAAGCCAAGCTGGAAACCGTATCTTTGATTTATTCCGATGCTGGACATTACCTCAGCGGCACTGGCTACGACCCCACGACCCAATACGATGTCGGCCTGATGAAAGGCGGCGGCACACCAATGGGCAATGCGCAAGCTCAGGCTGACGCATGGCCGAAAACGATTACGTTTTTGAAACGAACGCTGGGCATGAAAGAGTGATGATTGATTAAGCTGCGCGTGGAATACACGCGATAGATAAAAGATTAGATACTAGCGTTGGCGCGCTTTCGCAAGCATATTTAGCTCGAAACGCTCGCTAGCGCTGGTGTTTTAATTTTTCCACAGAGCCGTAGAGCCCTCCTCTGCCGTCCACGAATGACAAATCCGATCTACTAACTGAACGGCTGCGAAACCATCAACATCATTTAATTCGACGCTTGCTGAACACGTCATCAATCTGGTCGCGAAAAAAACTTTGCATGGAGGCGGAGGTGGAGAAGCGCCGCCACACTTCAGCCGAAACGCTCGCGTATTCATACGTTCCTGCGGATAGCTCAATCACCAGCGCACGTCGTTTGTCGTCATAACCGATTGCGCGGATTGATCCGCCGTTGACTTTTTTCATTTCCATTTCGGCGTCTACTCCCCAACCGCTTCACCAGTGCTACCACCAGCATGCCAACCGCTTATTGCCTGCGATTGGCCTACAAAATGAGCGAAAATTCGAGTACCAGAAACATGCTGACCTCAATCAATAACGCTACCCAGGCGCGACGATATGAGCGATATTTATTGCTCGCAATCGTCGCGATCTGATGAATTTGGTGACACACATCGTCCAGCACTTCATGCAAATCCGCGCCGTGAAAATTGGCGGCATATTAATCAGGCTGCGCGCGTTGCGCAATATCGTGGAAAAAAACCAGATGCGGGATTTTCCCTGAAGCCTTGGCCAATTTTCGACCGCGCGCCAGCAGTGTGCTCAGCGCGAAATAAAAGAACGCCGCACCCGCCACGAAAAACAAAAAAAGCCATACTTTTTCGACCATGCCCTGACGCATGATCTTGTCAAGATTGGTCGACGCATAAGTCACCAGCAGCGTCGACATTACAATCAGCAGGTAAATTTTTTGATCTGCCGCGCGAATCAGGTCTTGATTAAGATTCAAAATACGCCACGCCTGATCCAGGCGCAGCGTCAGTTGCGGAAGGTCATACCGATCAGGCTTGCGATCAGCAGCGCCGACCACCGCCGCTTCCACCGCAACCCCCGCCACCAAATGCGGTGCCTCAGTGGCTCGGGGCTGAGCGGCGGCGTTCATCCTGCTTTCAGCCATGGTGGGAACCAATGATGTCGCTGATTTGTGCCATCACCGGCGCATCGAGTTTTCCCGCAATCTCCAGCGCTTTCATGTTTTCCTCAAACTGCGATAGCCGCGAGGCGCCTGTAATTACCGTGCTCACTCGTGGATTTTTAAGGCACCAGGCAATGGCCAATTGCGCCGTCGTGCAACCCAGACTTTTCGCGACCTCGGCAAGTTTTATGACGCGCGCATTTTTATCTGCATCCAGCAGTTGCTCTTGCATCCAGGCCATATTTTTGAGCGAGCCGCGACTATCCGCCGGCACCCCTTTGGCGTACTTGCCAGTAAGCAATCCCGACGCGAGCGGGCTCCAAATCGTCAGGCCCAAGCCCATGTCTTCATACAGTCTGGCGTACTCGACTTCCACGCGTTTGCGGTGAAACAGATTGTATTCAGGCTGCTCTACAATCGGTTTGTGCAAATGATGTTTATCGGCGATTTGCCACGCTGCGGCGATTTCGGCGGCACTCCATTCGGACGTGCCCCAGTACAACGCCTTGCCGCTTGCGATCATATCGTGCATGGCGTAAACCGTTTCTTCCAGAGGCGTATGGGCATCGGGGCGATGGCAATACACCAGATCGACGAAATCAAGATTCAACCGCTTTAATGAGTGATCAATGGCCTGCATCAAATATTTTCTGTTGAGGGTATTTTTGGCATTGACCCCGTCTGCAAATGTCGCTGGCAATCCCCAGAAAAATTTGGTGGACACAATATAGGTGAGCCGATCCCAGCCCAGTTTTTTTAGCGCGGCCCCCATCACTTCTTCCGAGCGGCCCGCCGCATAAACCTCGGCGTTATCAAAAAAATTAATCCCATGATCGCGCGCGGCACTCATCATTTCAATGGCCGCTTTTTCATCAACCTGATTTCCATAGGTGATCCACGAACCCAGCGAAAGCGCTGAAACTTTTAATCCTGATTTTCCTAAACGACGGTATTCCATGTTGATCCTTTAATGGTCTGAACGAATTTTTTCAATGCTGTTGTCAATAAAACGAGCTACTCACCCGTGATCAAACAAGCGGTCGCCACGTTATTTGACGCGTTACCTGCCACGTTATTTGTCACGCTCATCGTCGATATCAGCATACGGGCTGACCGACACCACGCGAGTCCGTTTCGGGCCGGCGGCGAACTCTTCCAATTTTACCAACACGGGATACAGCTCTTTGAGCTTGGCGCGCGCGTCAGCATCCTGATCGAAGGTCAGCAGCTCGCCACTGGCACCTTTTACGTCGTGCCATACGTCGGCGTGGGATTCATCTTCCTGCACTTGCAACTTGAATTTCGACATTATTTTCTTTCAGAATTTGGAGAATTATTTTCCACGATGAATTGAAATACTAAAACTATTGTAGCCAAGCTACGACATCGCATATCAGCAAAAATTCGCCTGCAACACCGTCGGGCTGAGCGGATGAGACAGCAAATAGCCCTGCGCTTCTTCGCAACCGCTCGCCAGCAGGAATTCAAGCTGCGCAGAATTCTCAATGCCCTCAGCTACCACCCGCAGCCCCAGACTTTTGGCGAGGCCGATAATGCCTCGGGTAATGGCCGCGTCATCCGGGTCAGTGGTGATGTCGCGAACGAACGTTTGATCAATTTTAAGTTTGGCGATATCGAAGCGTTTTAAGTAGGCGAGATTGGAATAACCGGTGCCGAAATCATCAACCACCAAGCGAAATCCGGCGGTCGCCATCGCCCGCAAGGTAATACTGGCCGCGTCGCCTTCGCTGACTAGCGCGCTTTCGGTTATCTCGATTTCGAGATCACTCGGCGTGAGATCGTTACTGCGAATGGCACTTAATAATTCATCGACCAGACGCCGTGATTTGAACTGCACGCCCGAGACGTTAATCGTCATCGGGAAATGATCGAGCCCCGCCGCACGCCAGCGCTTGAGCTGTGAGCATGCCTCGTGGGCAACCCATTCGCCGATCTCGACGATGAGGCCACTATCCTCAGCAACCGGAATAAATCGCGATGGCGCAACGTCGCCAAACTCTTCGCTCTGCCAGCGAATCAGCGCTTCGACTCCAATCATCTTGCGAGCCGGGATCCGAAAAATAGGTTGATACGCCAGCGAAAATTCGCTTGACGAGATACCGGGCAATTCACCGCGCGGCCCGATTCGAGTCAGCGCCCGGCGCAGCGCATTTTCGATTAGCAATCGCTCGGTGACTTTCGCATTCATCTCTGGCCGGAAAAAGCTGAACTGGTTACGGCCTTCACTTTTTGAGTGGTACATCGCCAGATCAGCATTCTTGACCAGCGTGTTCAAATCTTCGCCATCCGCGGGCCAGATAGTGAGCCCGATAGACGGCGTGACGGTGAGCTCCTGCCCACTGATGCGATGCGGCATGCACAGCGCTGCGATCAGCGCGGTGCTGAGTTCCGCGAGATGGGCGGGATCAGTAACGCCGGTCAATAGCACCACAAATTCATCACCGCCATGGCGCGAAACGGTATCCGTTGCGCGCGTGGCACTGGCCAATCGCTTGGCGGTTTCAGCGAGAATGAGATCGCCTATATGGTGGCCCAGCGAATCGTTAATGTTCTTGAAGCGGTCAAGGTCAATAAACATCAGCGCCATGCTTTCGCCTTGGCGTTTGGCGTGGCGCAGCGCGAAATCAAACCGGGCGCTGAGCAACATACGGTTCGGCAATCCCGTCAGAAAGTCATATTCGGCCAACTCTCGAATTTGCGCTTCTGCGTATTTTTTCTCGGTGATATTGGTGCCGACGCCGCGATAGCCGCTGAATTTGCCGTCTCCTGTAAATACCGGTTCACCGGAAATACTGACCCACCAGATGTTACCGTCCTCCAATGAATATGCGTACTGGAAATCACGGAACGGCTGATGCGACTCGACGATTTTTCGATGCTCGTCCATCTGCTCGCGGCTGATGCCTAAATACGGAATATCCCAGCGTGGCTTGCCAAATCGTTTGCTTGGGTCCACGCCTGTCGAACGCATCATGCCGCCCGAAATCCGCGAAAAGTGAAAATTTTCGTCCTGCTCCCAATACCAATCTGATGACATCGCCAGCAGGCTTTTAAAACGCTCCTCACTGGCGGCCAGCTCGCGTTCTGCTGTTTTGCGCTCGGTAATGTCAAGCCTGAATCCGATCACACCGCCATCCGCCGTTTTTCGGTCTGATACCAGCAACCATTTGCCGCCTCCCAGCAACACTTCAAAATCATTGATGTCTGGATTATTGTGCTTCTGTAAAAGGGCGTGCCAGTATTCATCCTCGGTCAGGTCATTGCGCAACGAAAAGCCGCGACTGTAGTAGGTCCTGATGATAATTTCGTAGTCAACACCGATCACCAAAATATCGGCA
>JANYGV010000046.1 GCA_025359285.1 Burkholderiales bacterium | reverse complement strand
GCTGAAATATCGACGGCAGAATCATCCTGCACAAAACGGAGCGCGTCGATCTTGCCTTCCAGCTCGGCAATGGGCTGTTCAAAATCGAGAAAATTGAATTTGGGTGTGCTCATGGTGTGGCCGGACCTTAAACTTGCGTCCATTCTTTCCCGGTTTTATTTCACAACCGTGAATCATACCAACTCTCGCCGAATTATTCGCCTTTGCTTTTTCTGAAATTAATCGCACATCAATAAATGAGGCGATTCACCATGCTAATTTGATGCTTAGGTTGTCAGGTAAGTTATCAGCGGAGTTGGCAGCCAAGTTGGCCGCTCGCATGGACGAACACAAGCGTATTAACGATGACTTCTGGCGTTGGCAACTTGGTGCGAATGTGCCGCTGAAAAAGAATTCAAGCTGATTTGAAACCAAATTCAAACAGCAACCCGCCAAGGCATCTGCAATCATTTGAATCTGATTTTTGTTTAATCCCGTATTGATGGTCAGTCGCAATATCCGGGCTCAATGTGAATTTTGAATCTATTCAATTTTTCTCATCGTTCATTTTATCTATTTGACTCATTACGCTTATTCAACTTTTAGGAATTCAAAATGCAAACCAAACATAAATTAGCTTCAATAGGTCTCGCCTTGGCGATCTCATTCGGCGCGGCTACCAGCTTCGCGCAAGTCATGGTGGGCGGCGCACAAATGCTGCCGACCAAAGACATTATCGATAACGCCGTCAATTCAAAAGACCACACAACATTGGTCGCTGCCGTAAAAGCCGCTGGCTTGGTTGACACACTTAAAAGCGCAGGTCCATTCACCGTCTTTGCGCCTACCAACGCGGCGTTCGCAGCGTTGCCAGCAGGCACCGTGGATACCCTTCTTAAGCCAGAAAACAAAGCAACGCTGTCCGGCATTCTGACCTACCACGTGGTCTCGGGAAAGATGGACGCCGCAGCGCTGACAAAAGCCATCATGGCGGGTAACGGCAAGGCTACGTTTAAAACGGTGGCAGGCGGCACATTGACGGCAACCGCTGTAAAAAGCGTCGTGATGGTTACGGATGAAAAAGGTGGTGCGGCGAAGGTAACCATCGCAGACGTCTACCAATCGAACGGCGTGATTCACGTTGTCGACAAAGTTTTGCTGCCTAAATAAGCATGCTTTTAGGCAAACCTTGATTTCCTGGCTCGCGAAATGACCGTTCATAAATGATGAAATTAAACGTTGTGAAAGACACGGTGACCCAGACCTTGCTTCACGCGACCTGAATTGTAAATTTGCAGGTAATTGAAGGTTGTTTTTACTCAAAACTGCACCCGGCTCCGCGCCGTGTGCAGTTTTTGTATTCGAGATCGAGATTTAGTTTAAGTGAGCGAGCGTTACACCTCTTGGGTGACGCGATTACGGTGTCGCCATAAAGTCTGGCCGGCACAAACGCTTTTTGAAAATGGTTCGCCGAGAATATGTCTCACGGTCGTCATCCCCCGTTATAATTGGATTCTGGCATTCACGGATTTAGATATGGCTCACCGCCTCACAAAAATAACCACTCGCACTGGTGACGATGGCAGTACCGGTTTGGGAGATGGCTCACGCATTCAAAAATCGGCGCCGCGGATTGCCGCGTTGGGCGATCTTGATGAATTGAATAGTCAGCTCGGTGTATTGCTCACCGAAAAAATGCCGGATGAATTTGTGGCGTTGTTAACACGAATCCAGAACCAGCTGTTCGATTTAGGCGGCGAAATCTGTATCCCGGGGCACCGCGCTATTACCGATGCGCATGTTTTGTATTTGGATAATGCGATTGCAAAATTCAATGCTGATCTGGCACCGCTGAAAGAATTTATCTTGCCCGGCGGATCGAGAGCCAGCGCGCTCGCGCATGTCGCCCGCACGGTCGCGCGTCGCGCGGAAAGATCATTGGTCAAGCTGGCCGAAAAAGAAACCGTGGCGCCGTCGGCGTTTCAATATATCAATCGGCTTTCTGATTTATTATTTATCCTGGCTCGTGCACTCAACCGCGCCGCAAATACGCCTGATGTTTGCTGGTCACGCGAGCCCGTTACAGCAGATGTTGCAGAAACCTTGAACGCAGCATCAGCAGCCAATACTGCATCCATAAAAACAACCCATTCGGCAGGAGCGAACTGAGTCATGGCTGATATAGCACTCAACGAGAGATTGGCGGCGATGTTGTCGCGCGCCGGTATCGGCGATAAAAAAGCGTTCGCTGAACTATACGATGCAACAAAATCGAAACTGTTTTCGGTTTCGCTTCGTATAGTCAGAGAGCGGCATCTTGCCGAAGAAGTTTTACAGGACAGCTTTGTGAGTATTTGGAATAACGCTGCTGGTTATGCAACTGCCAAATCCGCGCCCATGACGTGGATGACGGCCATCGTGCGTAACCGCAGCCTTGATCTGGTACGCCGTCCCCGATTGGAATTGCAGGATGAGGAAGAATTTTTTACGTTGAATCTCGAAGATGAAAGCCTCGGCCCGCAAGACCAATTGGTGCAAGCGCGCGACAAATCGCGAATCGAGCACTGCATGAAAGGACTTGATGGCGAACAGCTTCAATCGGTCTCGCTTGCATTTTTTCAAGGCCTCTCGCATTCAGAGGTAGCGGAACATTTAGGACGACCACTTGGTACGATAAAAACACATATACGACGCGGTTTGTTGCGCCTGAAAGGGTGCCTGGAATCATGAAACTCAATAACCCCGAATTAATTTCAAGACTCGCTTCTGAATACGTGCTGGGCACGCTACGCGGTGGCGCACGCCGACGTTTTGTGCAGCTGATGCAGCATGATGCGGCCCTGCGCGAAGCAGTGGCCACATGGGAAGCTCACCTAACGCCATTAGCCGATCTGGTAGAGCCGATCGCGCCGCCCAGGCGCGTGTGGAATAACATCGAGGCCCGCATTGGTGCCACGGCGGCATCTAACCGCAGCAACGCTGAAACGAACCAGAATGCGGCGGGCAACGCAATTAGCGGCGGCGGATTCTGGGGCAGCCTGCCCTTCTGGCGCGGGCTGGGCGTTGTCGGCAGCACCGCAGCGGCGATATTACTCGCGGCTACTTTGCGCAGCGCGCCCGTTGCCGTCGTCAGTCCTGACCCGATGGTGGTGGCGGTGTTGGAAGATAATGGCGAGGCACGCTTGATTGTCGAGCAGCCCAAGTCTGGGTATGTGATGGTGAAAATGGTCAAACCGTGGAATGGCCCCGACGATCACAGCCTGGAATTGTGGGTGATCCCGAAGGACGGCGCGCCCCGCTCAATTGGTCTCGTGAGCGATTCTGTGGATACCAAGCTGATTAAAACCGATATGGATGTGCGCCTCACCGACGGCACTTTATTTGCGGTATCGAAAGAGCCCAAAGGCGGATCGCCCACCGGCGCACCGACTGGCGCAGTGTTGTGCAAAGGGGTGATCGCGAGAATGCCCGCGAAAACTTCACCTCCGCGTCCGGGACAGGGGCAAATCTAGGCAAGTTATTGAATACCGATGTCTAGCACCGGCGCGGCGTTTGGGATGAGAATGCTTCGTAATGCGCACGGGTGCTAGAGTTTGGTATCGCCATGCCTTGCTCGGCACCACGGCACTCGTACCACCGCAGTGTCGTGGTTATCGCCTGCACCGATCAACTGGTTCGCGAATTTATTGTCGCTGATGAGGCGGCACCTAATTACCTCGTGCGAGCACACTTGCAACCGATCGCATCAACGGCAAATCCACTTGTTCAAGATCGCGCGGCACGACAGCGTTCCCAAAATAACGCCCTCGGCATCCAGAATCGGGATGCCGCAACTTGCCGGCATGCTCTCGCGTTTGGGATGATCGTAGTTCGCGCATCCAGCATCGCATCGGCCGACATGAATACGCCCTGCCTATCCCTCACGTACCAGCAAGACGTTGATGAATCTATCACTTGCGGGGTGTACTCATCCTGCGGATTTTCCTTGTATCAATAGATGACCGCATGCGCCAGCCCATTTTGAAAAGTAAAAATTGCAATGAAGAGATACGTGGACAGACGTAATCGATACACCAGTGCATGGCGTACGTTGATTGCGCCGAGCGCCGCAGAAAACTGCGCAGAGGCTTCGTCTCCCGGAACTCTTGGAACGGTCGTTGCGCTACCCTTAAGTTTCGCTCAAGGCTTGGGCCTAAATTCGCGGCCGCGAGGTATTTTCAATGGAAAATTAGACCCTAGCGTTGGCTGGCTTTGCAGGCCATAAAGTCCTGCAAACACCCGCCAATACTAGGGCTTGAATTTAATACTGGTCGCGTCCGGCCTATTCTCTGCACATCTTCTCTGCACATCTTCTCTGCACACCTTCTCTGCACATCTTCTCTGCACATCTCATCGCCGCCAACATTATCCGCCGCGGCCCGCGACGCCCATATGTTCCACTTCCTTATAGGGTTGCACCAATACCCAGCCTTCACCCGAGAATTTCATCTGCATCGATTCGCCGCTGGTGCGGCCAAACAGCGTGCCGATGGAGATATCGGTACGCATGTCCGGGCTCAGATTACCGCTCCACGCCACCGTTGCATTCGGATCGGTAAATACGTCGCCGGAGGCGCGACTAACGGGCAATAACAAAGGGTCACCATGCGTCGTGATAGCGGCCAAGCCAGTAGCGGAAATTCTCGCGTTGAACAAACCGCCGGCCATCATTCCCGCCACACTTTTAATCATGGTGATATCGGAATTAAGCGAGAATTCAAGCGCCAACAGGTCATTACCGTTCACGCAAATACTTTCGTTATTGAGCTGCAACACATGCACGCGTTTGCCTTTATCGGCGAGATAAATTCAGCCCTGCCCTTCCATTTTCATCAGCGTCATGCCTCCGCCAGTCAGCGCTTTTTTGAACAGCTTGCCCAGACCATCTTCCAGCGCGCCCTTGCGCGAAAACTTCACGCTGCCCCGGTAGGCGACCATCGCGCCCGCCTTCGCATAAACCATCCCGCTTAAATTTATTTGCAGCGTCGATCTATTCTCGATTTCAAACACGCCCGCGTTACGTTCCTGAGCGGCGTGTGCAGCAATAAAATCTTGGACGGTTTAGGTGTTCATATTGAATGGCTTTGTAGAGCTGGGGATCAATGAATTGCAGCGGCTCCCTGCATGAGTCGAACGCAAATAATCGCGAGACTAGAGGCTCGACATCGCCTTGAATTCCATCGCGCGACGGCGCGATAACTCGACGATCAAATCATTCTTTAATACCAGACGCAAGCCGCCCGAATCCGCTGCTGCAACACGTTTGATTAATTCAAGATTAACGATTTGGCGACGATTGGCGCGGAAGAATTGTGCCGCGTCCAACCGCAGTTCGAGCTGATTTAATGAGCGCAGAATCAACGGTCGCTGCAAACCCGTATCAGCTTCAAAATAAACGCGGGCGTAGTTGCCCTCTGATTCAAATAGCGATATCTCGGTTAACGCCACAAACCAGCAGCGCTCGCCATCCTTGATAAAAATTTTGTTATCGTTTTTAAGCGTCGATTGATTTTTTTGTATGCGCGCTCGCGCGCGCGCGAGCGCCTCCGCGAGGCGTCGGTCCTCAATCGGTTTTTGCAGATAATCCAGCGCGTTTACCTCGAATGCTTTCAATGCATAGGCATCGAAAGCCGTCGTAAAAATCACCTCCGGCGCGTCGTCCAGCGAGGCGAGTAAATCAAAGCCGCTGCCGCCCGGCATTTGCACATCCAGAAAAATCAGATCAGGCTGCGACTCATCAATGGCGCGTTTAGCTTCTTCAATGTTTGCCGCTTCGCCAGCGATTTCTATCTCGGCATGCGCGATCAACAGCCGTCGCAATTCGGCACGCGCCAAACGCTCGTCATCGATAATCAGCACGCGGATCATGGCGCGGCCGGTAAGCAAAGCGTGGCTATCACCCAGCCGTCACGTTCAATCAACGTTAGCTGTGCCGCCGCGCCGTTTAAAAGCGCCAGTCGCTTTTGAGCATTCTCAACGCCGAGCTGTGTCGACTCAGCGGACTTTAAGGAAGTGGTTTTTGTGTCCAAACGCGTTTGATCCGCGGCGGACGTGAGCGAGCCTTGATTGGCAATTGATATCACTACTCCGCTTGACGAACCGACCGTATCTCTCGATTCCACCGCTCGCTTTACCGTGATGCAAATTTCACCGCTGTAAACGCCATCGCCGATGCTGCGCTCAACGCCGTATTTGACTGCATTTTCGACCAGCGTTTGCAGCACCATCGGCGGGATTTGAGTATCGCCGAGGCTCTCATCAACATCGAAAACGGGGCGCAGCCGCTCTTCAAAACGAATTTTTTCAATCGCCAGATACACCCGCACCGCATCAATCTCCTCGCGCAAATCCACCGTGGCTTTGCGACCGGACGACAAGGTATGTCGCATCAGATGTGCCAGCTGATCAATCATCTGCGCCGCCGCATTCGGGCTTTCATAAATCAGCGCACGCACGCTGTTCAAGCTATTAAAAAAGAAATGCGGATTGACCTGCGCCTGCAATGCGCGCAGCTCGGCGTCCTTCGCCAGCAATTGAAAACGCAGCGATTCGGATTCAAGGCGCTTGGCGCGGCGCATCGATTGTGTGTATGCATAGATCGACGTCCACACCGAAAACGCCAGCGTCCAGGCAAAAATCGCAAACGGCAGAAACGCCCAACTTTTAAACGAGCCCGGCGGGCGAGCAAGCGCAAAAGCAATGATGACCGAGCCGGTCTGCAGCGCCCCCAGCAGCGCGATGCCACCTGTCACGCGCAACCACGGCGGCCTGCCGCCAACGGAGAGCCAGCCCCTACGGTGCAGGAACGACCGCCACCGATGCGACAGCAGCAATCCACTGAGCGCAGCCCAGATGTATATCGCCGCCATCGTCGGCACGTTGTCCGGTACGAAGCTTGTCGACTGCAAGGTGTTGATCACTGCCGTTAAGCCCCAGCCCGCCAACTGACAAATCCAGTAGGCGAGCGATGCGCGGAGCGGAGGTGCTACCGGAGGCTCTGACGACGGCAGGGATGACACAGCCGCGCCCTGACTAAATTTAAGCTCGGGTGCGGCGGTGTGATTGATATTTTTTGAAGCCATTTACATCATCATTTCAAAAATTTCTCCATGCGGTCAAACATCCATTTTGGATCATCGTACATGATGAAATGCCGCGCCGTGTCGGCAACGTCGATAGTCACCCCATCCAACTTTTGATACTGCGTTTTGAACGTAGTTTCAACCGCTGCACGCGTCGTGTATTCCTGGTAGGCGATCCATGTGCCCAGC
>JANYGV010000045.1 GCA_025359285.1 Burkholderiales bacterium | reverse complement strand
ATCGGGAAGTGTTTTACCTGGCGCGAAATTCGGCCGCTGTTGCCAACGCTGATTGGCGTTTGTTCGTCAAGGCAGCGAGCGAGTTCTTTTTCAATCATGGCAGCCGCTTCCGCGCTGCCTTCCGCGCTGCCGCGCTTGGGCATGACCTGAAACATATCGAGCGCATAGCCGTGCTGGGTGGTGTAGATTTTCGCGGTTACGATATCGAATGTAAGCCGTTCAAAAAAATCGGTGATGCGCGCAAATAAGCCCGGCTGATCGCGGGTCATCATCATTACGGAAAAGCCGCCGTCGATACCCAATATCTCCGATGCGCGCACGCGCACCAATGCCCGTTCTGGCGAGGCGTCGGCCTCAAGCTCGTTCGCCTGCCAGGCGATTTCGGCGGCGTCGAAGCGTTGAAAATAGCTGATATTGGTGTGCGCCCAAAGCTTGGGTGTGGCCCGGCGCGGCTGTCCGTCGATGAACACAGACTTGAACTCTTTGAGCGCCTCTTCTTTCTTGGTCTCGATCCAGATTTCATTGGGCACTGCATCGCCGCGCAACAGCCGCCGCGTGGCGCGGAATAAATCTTCTAACAATTTTGCTTTCCAGCTGTTCCACACATGCGGGCTGGTGCCGCGAATATCGGCGACGGTGAGTAAATAAAGCGCCGTCAATCGTCGCTCGTTTTTCACTTTAGCGGCGAATTGTGCGATTACTTCGATATCGCTTAAATCTTGCTTTTGCGCGACCGCTGACATTTGCAAATGGGATTCCACCAGCCACGCCACAAAATCGCCATCCGCTTTGCTTAGACCGACTTTTTTGCAAAAGGCTTTCGCATCTTTTTTGCCCAATTCAGAATGATCGCCGCCACGGCCTTTGCCGATATCGTGAAACAGCGCGCCCAGATGTAAAATTTCGGGCCGTGCAAAATCACGCGCAAGCTCATGGCAAAACGGGAATTCTTTTTCAAAGCGCGGCAGTATCAGGCGGCGCATGTTGCGAATCACCATCAGGATATGTTCGTCGACGGTGTAGACGTGAAACAGGTCATGCTGCATCTGACCGACGATGCGGCCGAATGCAGGCAGATAGCGGCCAAGCACACCATATCGGCTCATGCGTCGCAGCGTAAAACTCAATTTTGGGCTGCGCAGAATTTCTAGAAATAATCGATTCGCTTCCGCATCCGCGCGAAATTCTCGATCAATCTTCGGCACAGCTCGCCACAGCGCGCGCAGTGTGTCGGGGGCAAAAAATTCGGCTTGCTTGTCGCGCTGTAGCGCCAGAAACGCCCGAAAAATCGCCCGCGGATCGCGCTCAAAAATCGTCACATCGCGCGCGCTGATATTGCCGTTTACCCACTCGAATTCATCATCAATCGGCTTCACCACATCTTCGCGTCGCGTTGAAATACGGGCGAGTAAATTGGGCAGCAAAATCGAATTCATCTGCCAGGTCGCTTTCGCGGTGAGGTAGTAGCGCTGCATCAATTCTTCGGACGGCGATTTATTTTTAGCGCCGTCGAGATGCAATTCTTTAGCCAGCGAGCTTTGATGATCGAACACCAGCCGGTCTTCCCGCCGCCCCGCCAAATAGTGCAGCCGGATGCGCAGATCAATCAAAATTTTGCGGTGACGAATGATGTTGCGTGCCTCTATTTTGGTGATAATGCCTTCGCGCGCCAGCGCAGTCCAATCGTCGCCAATCGCCGCGGCGCGGGCGAGCCACATCACCATTTGCAAATCACGCAGCCCGCCGGGGCTTTCCTTAATGTTCGGCTCAAGATTCAGCGTCACATCTTGATGGCGACCATGCCGTTTGCGTTGTTCATCAATTTTCGCGTCAAAAAACGCATTCAAGTCGCGTGCTTTGCGTAATCGCTTATCCAGCGCCGTAACCAGCTTCGCGTCGCCCCATACCGCGCGGCCTTCAAGCAAGCTGGTATCAACCGTCACATCTTTGGCCGCTTCTTCCACGCATTCGCTGAGTGTTCGCACCGAAATGCCGGGCTGCACGCCGACATCCCACAATAGCCCGACAAATTTTTCAACCGAGGCGTCAACCTCAACGGCGGCGTCTGGCCGCAAAATTACAATATCAACATCCGATGACGGGAAAAGATAAGCGCGCCCATAGCCGCCCACGGCCATGAGCGCGTAGGTTTTCGGCAGGCCGATATCATCCGCAAGATTGCATAACAAGCTGTCGGTGAGTAGCGATATTTCGCGCAGGTGGCCGATGGGGTCAGGCTTGGCGAGATATTGATTTTTGAGGACCGCTCGCGCATCCGCCATGCAGATTCGCCATGCCTTGGCGTAAGGTGCGATTTCGCTGGAGTTTTGCGCTGGCCTCGCAAGGCGGGGAGCGGGTTTTGGAGGCTTTTTGCCTTGTGAGCCGCTTGCAGCGGGGAGTTTTGGTACAGCAGCCATTTTAGCGGTCTCTTTGACGGCGGTTAAACCAGTTCCATTTCTTGAGCGTCAAGTGCGATTGAATGCCCAAAGCATGTGCCCTCGTGCTCGTGGTGCCAGTCCTTACTAATCCAAGGGCTGCCGTATTCATCAATTTCCTCAACCTCAAAGATTTCACCAATCATGGATGAGACGCACAGCTTTTCGTCGGACGGAAGTTGTTGAAACCAATTTCCTGACAGCTTTAACAGCCTGACACGTGACCCAACCAATACTTCATTGCCGAGGCGATCTTTTGGCAACGGTTTCAAGCTCATACCCGCGCATTCACGAGATCAGTGCGCGCTTGCAGTCGCGGCCATCAACGCCGGTGGTGCTGGCGTGCCCGCCGACACGGTGAGCACTTCAAACCCTGTTTCTGTGACCAGCACGGTATGTTCCCACTGCGCCGACAAGCTATGGTCGGCGGTAACGACACCCCAGCCGTCGCCCAACATGCGAATTTCTTTACGACCGGCGTTAATCATCGGCTCGACCGTGAAGATCATGCCGGGCTTCATCACCATGCCGGAGTTGGCTTTGCCGTAATGCAAAATTTGTGGCTCTTCATGGAATTTTTTGCCGACGCCGTGGCCGCAAAATTCGCGCACCACGCTAAAGCCCTGTTTCTCGGCATACGATTGGATCGCATAGCCAATTTCGCCCAGCAAGCCGCCCGGACGCACCTGACGAATGCCGCGCCACATGGCTTCATAGGTGCTTTCGCACAGGCGCTTGGCTTGAATGGACGGCTCACCGATATAAAACATGCGGCTGTTATCGCCGTGATAGCCGTCGGCAATCACGGTCACATCGATGTTGATGATGTCGCCGTTTTTCAATAATTTATCGCCCGGAATACCGTGGCAGACCTGATGATTGACCGAGGTGCAACAGGACGCTGGATAAGGCTTGTGGCCCGGTGGCGCGTAATTCAGCGTGGCCGGAATGGTGCCCTGCACATCGACCATGTAATCGTGGCACAGCTCATCTAGCTGGCCGGTGGTGACGCCAGCTTTGACAAACGGCGTGATGTAATCCAGCACCTCGGCACCCAGGCGACCAGCTATGCGCATTTTTTCAATTTGTTCGGGGGTTTTGATAACGACGTTCATGTGATGCCTCAATCAATTTATGCTGTCATTATAGCAAGCGATTTCTGCCTAATTTCTGCTGATTTACGGCCCCGGTGGGGGTGCAAATGTCGTCGCCGCCCTAGATGCGGACGTGGCCGCAATTTGCGCTGCAATGTCCAGCTTTTTGCGATGCGGTTTGATTACCTCACGCTCAATCCATAAGCGCATGGCGATCGCTTGCGGATGACGGCTGGCGGTAAGACATTTTTTGACGCCTTCCTCTGAGAACGCGGCTAAATTTTCCTCGGCAAATACGCGATATTCGGCTGGCCCGTAAACCAATTCAAGTTTTTTAGATGGTTTCTCGCCCAACACTTTCAAGATATCAGCGACTGCAAACCAGAGTTTTTGATGGGTTGCGCCGTCCCTTTCAAAAATACGAATCTGCACATTGGCAAATTCATAATAATTTCCCTGCCATTTCTTATACGGTTCGCGTCGCGCCCAGTTAAACCAGTTAGCACCCAGTTCAACAATCGGTTTGGCCATCATCACGCCCCACAATACGACCGACATCATGCCGAAAATTGGCCCAAATTTAGAGGCAATAAACGACACGAGCGCGCAAATAGCGGCTCTTACGATGATCATCAGCAGAATTTTGTGGTTTTCCATTGTCGGGAGCAGTTTTCAAGAGATGTAGCTAATAAGAAGCCTAACTGACGCGAAACGCTTGATTTGGTTTGATTTTTTACCCGTTTCGGGGTTATAATCTGCGGCTTGGTAGGCGCTAGACGAATTCAAAGCCCATCCAAGAAATTTAAGTTTCTAAATACGCACATTCGCTACACGTTAAGGTCTTGTTTGGTGTTGGTTTCAAGCAAGCTTACAGCGAGTGGAGGCTAACCTTAACTTCGGAGTTTTACAATGTCAGTCACGATGCGTCAAATGCTGGAAGCCGGTGTCCATTTCGGTCATCAAACCCGCTTCTGGAACCCAAAAATGGCACCGTATATTTTCGGTGCGCGTAACAAAATCCATATTATCAATCTTGAGAAGTCGCTCCCGATGTACCAGGACGCACTCAAGTTTGTACGCCAATTGGCGACCAACAAAGGCACCATCTTGTTTGTTGGCACCAAACGCCAGGCCCGTGAAATCGTGATGGAAGAGGCGCAGCGCTGCGGCATGCCTTACGTCGATTCACGCTGGTTGGGCGGCATGCTGACCAACTACAAAACGGTCAAGGTGTCACTGAAGCGCTTGAAAGATCTCGAGCAGATGGTTGAAGACGGCTCGCTCGAAAAATTGAGCAAAAAAGAGGGCCTGATGTTCTCGCGCGAACTCACCAAGCTGCAAAGCTCGATCGGCGGCATTAAGGACATGACGGGTGTGCCAGACGCGATTTTTGTGATCGACGTTGGCTTCCATAAAATCGCCGTGACTGAAGCGAAAAAGCTCGGTGTGCCCATTATCGGCATCGTCGATACCAACAATTCGATGGACGGCGTGGATTACATCATTCCGGGCAACGACGATTCGACACGCGCGATTCGTTTGTACGCTCGCGGTGTGGCCGATGCGATTCTGGAAGGCAAGAACGCGGTCATCACTGAGATGGTGGCGCAAGTGGGTGAAGAGTTGGTCGAAGTGACCGAAGAAGAAGCCAAATAATTTTTAGCAAAGCGAGCCTGACGGTTAGTGGCTCAAAAACAGGGGCTCCGGCCCCCTTTTTTTTGACTATGTTTCACGCTCTACTGGACCGCAATTGATCCAGCACAATCGATTAAATGAATTGACGGCGAAAATTGTGATCATCGCGGCAATGGCTACGGAAGCTACGACAGCCACGATGACTAACAGTGCCCCGTCAAATACAAGATAAAGACAGGAAAGAAAATGGCAGACATTACCGCAGGAATGGTTAAAGAATTGCGCGAGAAAACCGACGCGCCGATGATGGAATGTAAAAAAGCGTTGACCGAAGCCGCAGGCGATATGGAAAAAGCGGAAGAAATTCTGCGTGTCAAGCTCGGCAATAAAGCCAGCAAGGCATCGTCACGCGTCGCCGCTGAAGGCGTCGTCGCGATCTATATTTCGGCTGACCAGAAATTGGGTGCGATGGTCGAAGTGAATTGCGAAACTGATTTCGTCGCGAAGAACGATGATTTCTTGGCACTTTCAGCCAAGGTCGCAGAATTGATTGCCACGCAAAATCCGGCGGATGTGGCGGCACTGTCTCAACTTGCGCACGCCGGTTCAACGGTGGAAGAAACCCGCAAAGGCTTGGTCGGCAGGATTGGTGAAAACGTATCCATTCGCCGTTTTGTTCGCACTGCCGCAACAGGGACGCTGAATTCATACATTCACGGCGGCGCAAAAGTTGGCGTGTTGGTGGATGTAACGGGCGGTGATACCACGCTGGCAAAAGATGTGGCGATGCATATTGCGGCCACCAAACCTAAATCGCTCGATGCCTCCGGCGTACCCGCTGACGACATCGCGAAAGAGCGCGCGGTCGCTGTCGCGAAAGCGGCTGAATCCGGCAAACCTGCAGAAATCGTGGCGAAGATGGTCGATGGCTCGATTGCGAAATTTATCAAGGAAGTATCGTTACTCAGCCAGCCGTTTGTAAAAGACGACAAGCAGACGATTGAACAATTGATGAAGTCCAAGGGTGCGACTGTGAATGGCTTCACGCTGTATTTGGTCGGCGAAGGCATTGAAAAAAAGGTAACGGATTTTGCGGCTGAAGTGGCGGAAGCCGCCGCCGCAGCGAAAGCAAGCTAGCAGAAATATTGCAGAATATCGATGCGGCTTCCACATCATAGTTGCGCATTGAATAGATGAAACCCTAGCATTGACGGGTGGTTTGGAGCAAAAATGCCTCAAGTTACCCGCCGACGCTTGGGTTTTGTTTAAATAGTCATACGAAGTGGCAATCAATGTTTAGCATCACATTTTTGCCATTTGTTTGAAGTATGTTTAATGTGTGCTGAGCGCGTGTTTGACCAGTAGTTGGGTGTAGTTGGCAGCTCAGCGCAATCAAATGTGCAATCAAATGCGCGATAAAATTTGTGATGATGACTTCAAAAAGTCCTCCAAAAGAGTTCTAAAAAGGAGGCTATCTCACACCCTCAAAATCACCCAGGAGATCGACCAAATGACCCCTAAATATCAACGAATTTTGCTCAAGCTGTCGGGTGAAGCGCTGATGGGTGACGATGCATTTGGCATCAATCGGCCGACGATTGAACGCATCGTGGGCGAAATCAAAGAAGTCGCAAACATGGGTGTGGCGATCGGCATCGTGATCGGTGGCGGCAATATTTTCCGCGGTGTTTCATCGAGCGCGGCGGGTATGGATCGCGCCACGGCAGATTACATGGGCATGCTGGCGACCGTGATTAATTCTTTGGCCTTGCAAGACGCGCTCGCCAAAGCTGGCTTGGTGCCGCGCGTGCAGTCGGCGATCAATATCGAGCCAGTGGTAGAGCCCTACATTCGCGGCAAGACCATGCGCTATCTGGAAGAAGGTAAAGTGGTGGTGTTTGCCGCCGGTACGGGCAATCCGTTTTTCACCACCGACACGGCAGCAGCGCTGCGTGGTCGCGAAATGGAAGCCGACATTGTGTTGAAAGCAACCAAAGTGGATGGCGTCTACACGGCGGACCCTAAAACAGACCCGACCGCAACGCGCTACCATACGTTGACTTTTGACGAGGCAATCATCAAAAATCTGAAGGTGATGGACGCGACGGCGTTAGCGCTGTGCCGCGACCAAAAGCTACCGATTAAAGTGTTTTCGATCTTCAAAACCGGCGCGCTAAAACGCGTCGTGATCGGTGAAGACGAAGGCACGCTGGTTTACGTTTAACCGCGAATTGAGCACAAGTCAGGCAAGAATCAAACACGACCGACGGTGATAAGAAAATGAATATTCCAGAGCAAAAAAAGCAATCTGAAACCAAGATGCAAAAGTCGCTTGAATCACTCAAACACGGTTTGAGCAAGGTTCGCACCGGTCGCGCGCATACCGGTCTGCTGGAACATGTTCAGGTTGAATATTACGGCGCGATGGTGCCGATTTCGCAGGTGGGCAATTTGATTCTGGCTGATTCACGCACGATCAACGTACAGCCGTTTGAGAAGAAAATGGCGCTTGCGATTGAGACCGCGATCCGTAACGCGAACCTCGGCCTGAATCCCTCCAGCGTGGGAGAAATCATTCGTATTCCAATGCCCGCGCTGACCGAAGAGCGTCGCAAGGAATTGGCGAAAGTCGTCAAAGGCGAGGGCGAAGAAGCCAAAGTCGCGATGCGCAATATTCGCCGTGATGCCAACAATGCTTTTAAGGATGCGTTGAAAACGAAAACCATTTCGGAAGATGAAGAAAAGCGCGCGCAGGACGATATGCAAAAACTCACTGATAAATTCATCGCCGAAATCGATAAGGCGATTGCTGAAAAAGAACGTGAGCTGATGGCCGTGTAGGCCACGCCCGCTTTCACCTTCGCCTTCGCCCTCGCGTTCAAATCCGTCCACGCGTCCATGTCTGAATCGGCCCGCAACCTCAGTTCCACCGAAGCCATTCCCCATGTGGGATGTGTGCCGCAGCATGTTTGCATCATTATGGACGGCAACGGCCGCTGGGCGCGGAGCCGCTTCATGCCGCGTGTGGCAGGCCATAAACGCGGGGTCGAGGCGGTGCGCGAAACGGTAAAAACCTGTGGCGAACTGGGCGTGGAATATTTAACGTTATTCGCGTTTTCGTCCGAAAATTGGCGGCGGCCAGCGGACGAGGTATCCGTGCTAATGCAGCTTTTTTTGCGGGCGCTTCAGGGCGAAGTGGTGAAGCTGCATCATAACGAGGTGCGCTTCAAGGTGATCGGAGATTTGACGCCGTTTGACGCCCGAATCCGCGAGTTGATTGCGCGCGCCGAAGAACTCACCCGCGACAACAAAAAGCTCACGCTGACCGTCGCGGTCAATTACGGCGGGCGCTGGGATATTTTGCAAGCGGCAAATAAAGCGGCGGCGCAGAAGTTGAATAGCAAACGCGAGCATTGGCGGGCATCTGAGGATAATAATGGCTCCGAAGCCGCGCCAGTATTAGGGTTTAATGGTGACGATGCTATATCGGAACAAGATTTGTCGCCCCATTTATCGATGAGCTATGCGCCTGAGCCGGATTTATTTATTCGCACCGGTGGCGAAGAGCGCGTGAGCAATTTTCTGCTGTGGCAACTCGCCTATACCGAGTTTTATTTCACCCAGGAACTGTGGCCCGATTTCAATCGCATGAGCCTCTTGAAAGCGGTCGATTCGTATCGGGATCGGGAGCGACGTTTCGGTCGCACCAGCGAGCAATTGCAGGCGGCCGCATCCACTAAGACCCACGATGCAACGGTTGCCTAGTTTGCGCTTTGCCGTGCATTGCCTGCCATGCTGAAAACCCGCGTTATCACGGCGCTGATTCTTTTGCCGATTGTGCTGGTGGCGCTGTTCGCGTTTCCGAATTGGGCGTGGGATATTTTTACGCTGGCTATCGCGCTGGTTAGCTGCTGGGAATGGAGTCGGTTCTGTCAGTTTTCAGTAGGCGGCAAGTGGGTTTATTTTGGTTTCTCGCTCCTAATTTCCGCAGTAATTTTTTTCGCCTATCTTGATAACCGCCTCGTTGATTTTCGTCAGCTTGCGATCATCGCGTTGGGTATTTCATCGCTGTTTTGGTTTTTGGCCGCGCCACTCTGGCTGGCGAAATTATGGCGGCCCGATTCGCGTGTCGTCGCTGCGCTGGCCGGCTGGATTGTCGTGTTTCCAACCTGGCTCGCTTTCTTGGTGCTGCACGATCTGAGTCCGTGGGTGTTTTTATCGTTTGCCTTCATCGTCTGGGTCGCGGATGTGTTTGCCTATTTTGTTGGCAAAGCGATCGGCAAACACAAGCTGGCACCATCGATCAGCCCAGGCAAAACGATTCAGGGCGCGCTGGGTGGGCTGGCAGGGGTTGTGCTCTATTATTTTGTGTGGAAATTATTGGCAGAACGTTCAGTCGCTCAGGGCCTGGTGTGGGCGACCGAATTGCTGTCACACGGCGCATGGCTGCTGGCGTTTTTTCTGACGCTTGGCGTGCTGTCAGTGATCGGCGATCTGTTTGAATCGTGGATGAAGCGCGGCGCGGGCATGAAAGATTCGAGCGGATTGCTGCCCGGCCACGGCGGTTTTCTGGATCGCATTGATGCGCTCACGTCTACCTTGCCGGTGGCTGCGCTGTATGTCTTGCTGATGCCGGTCAGATAATAAAAGTCAGACAACAAAAAAACAGATAGCAAAAAAATGAAAAAAATCACGATCTTAGGCTCAACCGGTTCCATTGGTGTTTCCACGCTGGACGTGATTGAGCGCCATCCGGATCGCTTCGAGGTTTTTGCGCTGTCAGCACATTCGCGGGTGGAAGAATTAGCGCAGCAGTGTAAAAAATTTCAGCCGCGTTATGCGGTGATGTCGCCGGCAAATAACGCCGCATCACAACTCGCGAAGCGCTTGACCGAACTTAATGTGAGTACCGAGGTGCTGGCCGATGCGGGCACGAGTGCGGGCGCGCTTGAAGCGATTGCATCGCACGACGACACGGACTATGTGATGGCCGCGATTGTCGGCGCGGCAGGGTTGGCGCCATCACTGGCCGCCGCGCGGGCAGGCAAGCGCGTGTTGCTTGCCAATAAGGAAGCGCTGGTGATGGCGGGTCAGCTATTTATGGATGCCGTGAAGCAGGGCGGTGCGACGTTGCTGCCGATCGATAGCGAACACAACGCGATTTTTCAATCGCTGCCGCGTGATTATGAAGCTGGCCTGCACCAGGTTGGTGTCAAGAAAATTATCCTCACCGCGTCGGGCGGTCCATTCCGCACCCGCGCGTTGAGCGACTTGCAAAACATCACGCCCGACGAAGCCTGCGCGCACCCAAACTGGGTGATGGGTCGCAAGATATCAGTTGATTCGGCGACTATGATGAATAAAGGCTTGGAAGTCATTGAAGCGCGTTGGTTGTTTGATGCCAAGCCTGAACAAATTGAAGTGGTGATTCATCCGCAAAGCATTATTCATTCGATGGTGGAATACGTGGATGGCTCGGTGATCGCGCAATTGGGCAACCCCGATATGCGCACACCGATTTCGTACGGTTTGGGGTTCCCAGAGCGCATCGATGGCGGTGTGGCGACACTCAATTTAGCGCGCACCGGTAAGCTCGAATTTGAGGCCTTGGATGAAGACCGCTTTCCGTGTGTGCGCCTGGCTTACGATGCGATGCGGCGCGGTGGCACGGCGGCGGCACAGCTGAACGCGGCTAACGAGGTGGCGGTGGACGCATTTTTGAGCAATCAATTGGCTTTTGTGGATATTCCAGCGGTGATTGAAAGCGTACTTTCAAAAGTCTCCTTCACGAACGCGCACTCGCTGAATGAAATAATGGCGGCCGATGCAGACGCGCGCGAACTCGCCCATCAAGCGGTGATTGAACGTCGCATGGTTTCTAGGCTCTAACGAATATGACCTTTCTGATTACCGTTCTCGCTTTCCTCGTCGCCATTGGTGTTTTGGTGACTTTTCACGAACTCGGCCACTACTGGGCAGCGCGGCTTTGCGACGTCAAAATTCTGCGGTTCTCGATTGGTTTCGGCAAGCCGTTGTTAATCAAACACGCGGGACCTGATCGCACCGAGTGGGTGATTGCCGCGTTGCCGCTTGGCGGTTACGTCAAAATGGCCGATGAACGTGATGGCAGCGCCGAGCTTCAGGATCGCGCCCGCGCCTTTAATAATAAAACTGTTTGGCAGCGCATTTTCATCGTGAGCGCAGGTCCGTTTGCCAATTTTGTTCTAGCCGCATTTTTCTACTGGGTGCTATTGGTTACCGGCATCCCCGGCATCAAACCCTATGTCGCCGCGCCCCCGCCTGCCAGTGCAGCCGCGAAAGCAGGTTTTGGCGACTTCGACCTGATTACCAAAATTGACCGCGCGGAGGTGCAAACCTGGAGCGATGCCCGGCTGATCCTAGTTGAGCACGCTGCGAAGCGTGATGTGGCAGAAATCGAAATCGAAGATGTCAGCGGTAAAACCCGCACGCTGCAATTCAGCATGGAAAGTTTATCGAAGGACGATTTAGAAAAGGATTTTTTGGGCAAGTTGGGACTTAACGCCTATCGGCTGAAAGTAGCGCCCCTATTCGACACCGTGCAAGTCAATAGTCCTGCGGATCGTGCGGGAATCCAGCCGGGCGATGTGGCGTTGTCGGTTGCGGGCAAATCTATTACGCAGTGGGAAGAGTTGGTAAAGGAAATTTCATCGCGCCCTGGCGAGCCGGTGGCACTGACGCTGAATCGGGGCGGGCAAGAAATGGCGCTGATGGTAACGCCCGATAAAGCCGAGGTGAACGGCAAAATCATTGGCCGAATCGGGATTACGCCTAAAGTGGATCGCGCGATGGCGGATGAGCTGTCGGTAAAACTTTCAACTACCGTCCGCTACGGCGTACTGGAATCGATGCCCAAGGCGCTCACCAAGGTTTGGGAGATGTCAGCGTTCAGTTTGCGCATGATGGGCAAAATGTTGACCGGCGAGGTATCGTGGAAAAACCTTTCAGGCCCGGTCTCAATCGCCGATTATGCGGGCCAGTCGGCGCAAATGGGCTGGATTCCATACATTACGTTCCTGGCGCTGATCAGCATCAGCCTAGGTGTCTTGAACCTGCTACCCATCCCTGTCTTGGATGGGGGGCAGTTGATGTATTATATGGTTGAAATTTTCAAGGGTAGCGCGGTGTCTACGCGCACCATGGAAATCGGCCAGCAGGTTGGCTTGACACTTCTGTTAACCCTTACCGCGTTTGCCTTTTATAACGATATTCATCGCTTGGTTGCCAGATATTTTATTTAAACTTTCTGCGCAATCCTTCCTCAGAATTTCAAGGTTACTTATTGATGCGTTTTCGCCCTCATTCTCTTAGTGCGCAGCAAACTGTTTGCCGTTTGGGCTCCCCGTCTAAACTACTTGCTTTCTTAATTGCCGCTTCTGTGGGAGCGCTGTTTTCGGCTGCCGCGTTGGCAATACAGCCGTTCGTGATCAAAGACATCCGCGTTGAAGGCGTGCAGCGCACGGATGCCGGCACTGTCTTCAGTTATTTGCCGGTGAAAGTTGGTGATCGGCTGGACGATGACAAAGCGGCGGCAGCGATTAAAGCGCTTTACGCGACAACCTTCTATACCGATATCCGGCTCGAGGTCGAAAACGACATATTGGTGGTGTTTGTGGTCGAGCGCCCGGCGATTTCCCAAATCGATATTAATGGCTCAAAAGAATTTACCAAAGAAAATTTGAAAGACGGCTTGAAGCAGGCCGGCATATCCGAAGCGAAAATTTTTGATCGGTCTATTCTTGATCGGGCCGAGAAAGAAATTAAGCGTCAGTACACCAGCCGTGGTTTCTACTCGGCCAAAGTGACGGCCACGGTCACGCCGATTGAACGTAATCGTGTGTCGCTCGCGTTCAATATTGAAGAGGGCGACGTGTCGAAGATTGTTGATATCAACATCATCGGCGCGAGCGCGTTTTCCGAGTCGACGTTAATTAAAGAGTTTGAATTAAGCACCGGCGGTTGGTTTTCGTTTTTCACCAAAGACGACCAATATTCGAAGCAAAAACTTTCCGGGGATTTGGAAAAGCTGAAATCGTATTACCTTAATCGGGGCTATCTGGAATTCTCGATCGACTCCACTCAGGTTTCGATCACGCCCGATAAAGAAAAAATTTACATTACCATCAACATTACCGAGGGCTCGCCGTACAAGATTGCCGATATCAAGTTTTCGGGTGACTTGAAAATCACCGAAGATGAAATGCGTTCTCTCTTACTGATCAAATCCGGCGAAACATTTTCGCGCCAAAAGGTGGTGGATTCTGTGAAGAAGATTACGGATCGGCTCGGTAATGATGGCTACTCGTTTGCCAATATCAACCCGGTGCCAGAACCTGACCGCGACAAAAAAACGGCCACGTTTACTTTCTTCGTTGACCCGGGCAAACGCGTCTATGTGCGCCGCATTAATGTGCAGGGGAACTCTCGCACCCGAGATGAAGTGGTTCGTCGTGAGCTACGGCAATTAGAGTCGGGCTGGTACTCGATCGAAAAAATTAATCGCTCCAAAGAACGTCTTGAGCGCACCGGCTTCTTTGAAGATATTTCAGTCGAATCGCCCCCGGTGCCTGGTACCAACGATCAGGTTGATCTGAATATCAGCGTCAAAGAGCGCAATACCGGCAGTCTGCAGTTCGGCGTCGGCTATTCTCAGAGCGACAAAGTAACGCTGTCGGCATCGGTATCGCAGGCTAATATTTTTGGTAGCGGCAATCAGCTTTCGTTTACGGTTAACAATAGTCGGGTCAGCAAAATCTATCAGGTGTCCTACCTGAATCCCTATTGGACGCCGGATGGCATTTCACGCGGCTTTGATATTTATCGCCGCAATTTGAATACGCAATCGCTAACCACTGCTGACTATAAGTCGGAAACCACGGGCGGCGGTATTCGATTTGGTGTGCCCGTCACCGAATATGACTCGATCAATTTTGGCGTTGGTTTCGAAAATACCAATATTCAGCTGGCACCGGATAGCCCGCAGCAGTACGTGGATTACACCAACACATTTGGCGCAAAGAGTAATACGATTCGCGGCTCACTCGGTTATTCACGGGATACGCGCGACAGTATTTACTTCCCATCGCGCGGATATTTGATCGAAGTTGGCGGGGAAGCCGGATTGCCGGGTGGCGATATCAAGTACATCCGTGGCCAGGCAAAAGTACAATATTTGCGACCGATATGGGGTCCTATTGTGCTCAGCGTAAACGCAGAGTTGGGTGCAGGCGTCGGCTATGCGGGCAAGCCATTACCGTTTTTCAAGAATTTCTATGCGGGTGGCGTGGATTCGATTCGTGGCTTTCAGGCGAATTCATTGGGACCGCTCGACGCTAATGGCAACTTCTTAGGCGGTAACAAGCGCTTCGTGAGTAACATTGAATTGCTGTTTCCGTTACCTGGTATCAAGAGCGAAAAATCGGTGCGCTTATCTGCATTCTTTGATATCGGTAATGTGTTTGGCGCGAAAGAAAAAATTACTTACCTGGATATGCGCTCCTCGGTCGGCGTGGCGGTCAGTTGGTTTTCACCAGTGGGCCCGTTAAAATTCAGTTTGGCCAAGCCGATCAAAAAAGAGCCTAACGATAAAGTAGAGCGCTTCCAGTTCTTGCTGGGCCGAGCGTTTTAGTGGTTGAAGCTGGTCGGAGAATGTTCGTAAACCTGCAGCAAAGTAG
>JANYGV010000041.1 GCA_025359285.1 Burkholderiales bacterium | reverse complement strand
TTTTCCCACACTTTCATGTTGACATAGAAAGAGTACATCGAATTCGATTCCCACCAGCCGGGGTAGTAATAATTTTTGGCGATTTTATAAAAGCCGAGTTTTTCATCATCGTAGGGGCCAATCCATTCCGCCGCATCAATCGCGCCTTTTTCCAGCGCCGGATAAATATCGCCGCCGGGGATGGCTTGCGGGAACGCGCCGAGTCGCGCCATCACATCGCCGCCGATGCCGGGAATGCGCATTTTCAAACCTTTAAGATCCGCGACGGTTTTAATTTCCTTGCGAAACCAGCCGCCCATTTGCACGCCGGTATTGCCGCCAGGAAATGAAATGATGCCGGTTTCTTTGAAAATTCGCGCATCAATTGCAACCCGCCGCCGTAATACATCCACGCATTTTGCTGATGCTGATTCAGGCCAAATGGCAGCGTGGTGTCAAAGCCATACGTTTTATTTTTACCAACGAAGTAATAGCTCGCGGTGTGGCTGCATTCCACGGTGCCGTTGGTGACTGCATCAGCGACGCTGAATGCCGGTACGATTTCGCCCGCCGCAAATACCTGAATCTGGAACTTGCCGCCAGTGATCGCCGCAAGGCGCTTTTATAGCGTTTCCGCGCCGCCAAAAATAGTATCTAGGCTTTTGGGAAAGCTGGAGGCGAGTCGCCACTTTATTTTGGCCAATGCCGGTGTTTGGGAGATGGCTTGTGTGGCTGCAGCAGCTGAAAGTGTTCGGCCCGTAATCGCTGCGCGGCTGATAAATTTACGACGAGCCATGAATAGCGCCAGATTGGCGTTGGTGATGGACAATGATTTTGCGTAGGGGTGATACGGAAGGCTCACGCTCACGTTACCAGTGTAGGCCACCACTAGTTTTCGCGCGATTACGTGCGAAAAAATATCATCAAGTTGGGCAGGGAAATTTAAAGTCGTCCCTGTTGGGTGCGCGAACAATCGTTGCGCACCAGCTTGCAAAATGAATTAGAAAGTGAATCTAAATTCGCTGAAGGTTTGCATGCCGGGCCAGCATGCAGCGGACATCAATGGTTGTGAAAAGCGGAATTTTTTTCCTGCGCGTTGCTGGTAGATTTGGCGTCGGTTTTGCTGCTGCCTTTTTCATCAGCTCTGGCAACAACATCCATCGTGAACGTTTTTTTGTCAGCACCCTCGAACGTGAGTTTCAACCCAACGTTGTCGCCCTTGTTAATCGACTTCGATAACATCATTAACATCACGTGATAACCGCCGGGTTTGAGTTCCACCATTTTGTTCGCCGGCACGTCAATTGCATCGACGGCTTTCATTTCCATCACGCCGTCTTTCATGTTCATATTGTGGATTTCGACATTGCCGGCCACTGGCGCGTCAACCTTGATTAATTTGACGGGAGCGCTTGATTTGATCTGCATGTAGGCGGCCGATACATTGCCGCCCGGCACACTGGGCCGCGCCCATATTTCAGAAATAGTGACCGGTGATTTCGCGGCGCTTGTAGCGATTGATTCAGCGTGCGCGGCCTGCGAAATAATCGCGGCGGCGGCAACGGCGGAGGCCGCAAAAAGCACGGCGTATTTAGTAACGGGTTTCAAAATAAGTTCTTTCACGTGTTTTTTTTTGGTCAAACAATTGCAGTCACGTCGAGGTGCTTCGCAGCTAGCTTGGTAGCGTCTAACGCCGACACCAGGTAAGACGCCGGGATGCGTGGAATAGTTCCGAGTAGCGGGGCCGCGATCACCTGTTTAAGCGTGGCCAGATTTTCTTCGTAGGCCGCCATTTGCGAGGCGGGTGTATTCGCGATCCAGCCAGCGAGCTTCAAGCCGCGCGCGCGCACCGCGTCCGCGGTCAACGTTGCGTGATTGATGCAACCAATACGCATGCCCACCACCAGAATCACGTCAAGCTCAAGCCACTTCGGAATATCCGCCATTGATTCTGTATCTGACATGGGCACCGAATATCCGCCCGC
This sequence comes from Burkholderiales bacterium, assembly GCA_025359285.1. Taxonomy (GTDB): domain Bacteria; phylum Pseudomonadota; class Gammaproteobacteria; order Burkholderiales; family Usitatibacteraceae; genus UKL13-2. The sequence goes on along the minus strand of JANYGV010000041.1, from coordinate 23,627 downwards.
GCCTTCGACCAGCACCATATCGCTCGCGTGGCGCAATCGTTCGTAGCTCGCGCGGATAACGTCAATATCAATCGGGCGGCCTTCATGGCGCGAGCCAATATGCGGCGCAATGCCCTCGCGAAAGCAATACGGATTCACGTCTGAAATCGAAAAAACATTTCCCGTCGCCGACATCAATACCGCCACATCTTCATTAACATCGGTGCCGTTCAGATTGATGGTACCGGCCGCTATCGGCTTCATCGGCGCGACCTTGAGCCCGCGCGCAGCGAGTGCGTGAATCAGTGCGCACGTCGCAAACGTTTTGCCGATTTCGGTATCGGTGCCGGTGATGAAATAATTTTTCATAGGCGATGCTCCCACAGATTTTGGATCCCGTCCCTTGTCATTAGGAACCGGCGTAAAACGCCCGGTCAGGTTTTGCGAATCATACGTTTAAATTCGTCTAGCCCGATGGCTTGCTGCCCGTCGGTGCTCTTTCGTTTAGAAAATTCAGGTTTCCACGCATGACCATACACCACCTCGTAGCTCGACGGAAGCCGTCCATCGAACGGTGCGCCGAGGCGAAATTTTTCATACGCATGGGCTAAGCGTTGCCAATGCGTTTTCCCCATCAATCCGCGGCGGCGACCCGGCATCACGTTGTGTGCGCCAATGCCTTTGAGTTCTCTCATCATTGATTTCAAATCAGCATAGGTCAGGGTGATGGTTTCCTGATCCATGACCGGATCAGCAAAACCGGCGGCCACCAACATATCGCCGAGATCATGCATATCGACAAATTCATTGATGTGTGGCTGGTCGTCGACCGCTCGAAATGCGCTGCGCAGTTCTTTTAAGGTATCCGGCCCGAAGGTCGTGAACATGAATAAACCCGTCGGTTTTAAAATGCGCGCCACTTCTCTGCATACTTTTTCAGGGTTGCACCATTGCAGCGTCGCGCTGGAAATAACAGCATCAATACTTTCATTGGCTAAAGGCATTGACTCAGCATCACCGCAGACAAAATGCTGGGAATGAGATCGGCCCAGAAGCCGCGCCAGTGCTGGGGTTGGAGGCAGTCGGCTTTTTGAGAATTGCAGCATTTCGGTCGCCAAATCGAGCGCAATTAATTCACTTTTTGGAAAGCGGGCGCGACATTTTTCGCTGACGTACCCGGTGCCGCTGCCGAGATCCAGCACGCGTCGGGGTTCCAGTTTGATGTAATCCAGACGTTCAAATAATCGATTCACGATTTCGCGTTGCAGGAACGCGTTATCGTCATACGTCGCGGCGGCATTGCCGAAAGATCGTTGCACATCGCGCTTGGCCGGAAGATTAGGTGCCGTCATGAATTTAAAAATCGCATCAGAAGCGGGACAAAAATGTCGCGATGCGACAGAAACGGCGCATGGGTCGCGAAGGGGATCATTTCATATTGGCAATGCGCAATTTGAATTGCCAGCCAGAGCGCGGCGGCCTCACTCGTGAGTGCATCGCGGTCGCCCTGAATAACCAGTGTTGGGTGCGGAATGTGCGCGAGTCGATTGCGCATATCGTTGCTGCGCAGCAAGGCCAAACCTGCCGTCAGTTGCGCGGCATTCGGAGCGCCGCGTGCACTCACCGCCGTCTGCAACGCGGCAATCGTGGCGCGCTGATTCGGCTGATTCAGAATTTGCAGCGCGAGAAATCCACGAATCGTCGCGTCATAATTGTCGATCAAGTTCGCCGCGAATTGGTCGAGCACAGTGGCTTTTTTACCGAACGCCCAATCATCATTTTCAATAAAGCGCGGCGTCGTGCCGACCAAGATCAGCTTATCAATTTGATCGGGCGCGCGATGCGACAGCTCAATCGCCAGCTGCCCGCCGATCGACCAGCCGAGCAAATGCCCGCGTGAGGGCAGGGCGCTCGCGATGTCATCAGCGATCGCGGTGAGTGAGGCGAACGAGCTAAGCCGGATGTGTTGCGAATAGCCATGTCCCGGCAAATCGACGAGATGCAAAGTGAAGTGTGCGGCGAGTTCATCGCGAATGCCATCCCACACTGCGCCGTTTAGCCCCCAACCGTGCAGCAAGGTTAGATTTGGGCCGTGGCCAAGTTGTTCTACAAATAAGGGCTTCATTTGATAGCGTCGAGCAGCGACGCATCGATCTCAGTGAGTGCGACGACAAGCTCCATTACGTCTGCCTGTGTGTGGCCTGCATTCAGCGAGACGCGTAGGCGCGCGGTGCCACGTGGCACGGTCGGTGGTCGAATTGCGGGCACCCAGATGCTGCGTTTTTTCAGTTCATCCGCGAAATATAGCGCGTGATTATTTTCGCCAATGATGATCGCCTGGATCGCGGTCGCGGAAAATTTCAGCGCGCAGTTTTTGAGTTTTAGGGACGAGGTGAAACGTGCAATCAGATCGTGCAAATGCACACGTCTGGCTCGATCCTCATCGATTATTTTCAGGCTTTCCAACAGCGCCGCCGCCATCATCGGCGGCGTCGCGGTGCTAAATAAATACGTGCGCGCGGTTTGCAAAATCCACTCAATCACGTCCCGCTGCCCGGCGACAAACGCGCCATAGCCGCCCGCTGCTTTGCCGAGTGTGGCCATATACACAATGCGATCTGACTTCAGGTGAAAATGGTCGAGTGAGCCGCGCCCGGTTTCGCCCAACACGCCAAAGCCGTGCGCATCATCGATTACCAATAGCGCATCGAATTCCTCCACCAGTTTGAGGATCGCAGGCAAGTCGGCAAGATCGCCATCCATTGAAAAAACGGCATCGGTGACCACTATATTGCGTGAGCCGTTCGAAGCATTATTGGCCTGCAAGGCAAGCAGGGAGCGGAGTTTGTCTAAATCACCGTGCGCGTAACGATGAAAATTTGCATTCGACAACAACGCGCCATCGTTCAAGCAAGCGTGGTTCAATTTGTCGGCAAAAATGTTATCGCCACGCGATGCCAGGGAGGTCAAAATCCCCAAATTCGCCGCATAGCCCGAGCCAAAATACAGCGCAGAATCCATCTCCATAAACCGCGCGAGTGCTATTTCCAATTCGTGATGCGGCGTCATGTGGCCAGATACCATATGCGAAGCGCCCGCCCCGACGCCATAACGATAAATCGCGTTTTTCGCTGCCGCAATTAAGCGCGCGTCATTCGCCAGCCCCAAATAATCGTTACTCGCGAACGCCAAATAGTTGCGACCATCGACGGTCAGGCGCGGGCCCTGTGCCGACTCGACGACGCGACGCGTGCGCAGGGCATCTGCTTGCGCGAGTTCGGTGAGATGTGTTGAAAAAGCGTTAAGTGGCATGTATTTCTAAATGGTTGCGAACGGCTTTGCAAGCTGATTTTTTCCCCTGGAGACAGGGGAAGGGCGGGATGGCGTCGATATCGGCATGACGTAGTGTCTATTCCCGCAACGGCCTCCATCGCAGCCTTCCGCCGCGTGGTGACGGAAGGAGCCAGTCGGCGCTTCGAGTCGCGGGCGACTCCACAGCTTACAGCGGCGTAATGCCTAACTTCTCGAACAGTGCGCGATCGTTGCTGACATCGGGATTGCCGGTGGTGAGCAATTTTTCGCCATAGAAAATCGAATTAGCACCGGCTAAAAAACACATTGCTTGGGTTGCTTCGTTCATGGTTTCGCGGCCGGCGGACAGGCGCACAAAGCTCCTGGGCATGGTGATGCGGGCGACGGCAATCGTGCGCACGAATTCCGTCCAGTCGATCGCGTTGATTGCATCGGGGCCACTCATTTTTTCATACAGCGGCGTGCCCTCAACCTGCACTAAATAATTGATCGGCACGGATTCGGGCTGAGGTTCCATGCTGGCGAGTTGTGCGATGAGTCCTGCGCGATCTTGCCGCGATTCGCCCATACCGACGATGCCACCGCAGCAAACGTTAATGCCTGAACCACGAACGCGATCCAGCGTGTCAAGGCGATCCTGATAGTCGCGGGTGGTGACGATTTCGCCATAAAACGTGGGCGCGGTATCGAGGTTGTGGTTGTAGTAATCCAGGCCTGCGCTTTTCAATTGTTCGGCCTGGCCGTCTTTCAACATCCCCAGTGTGCAACAGGTTTCAAGGCCGAGCGCTTTGACTTCGCGCACCATGTCGAGTACCGGATCGAGATCACGTTGCTTGGGCCCGCGCCATGCCGCGCCCATGCAGAATCGTGATGCGCCATTTTGTTTGGCGAGCTTGGCCGCCGCCACCACATCGGCTACCTCCATCAGTGCCTCGTTTTCCACACCGGTGCTGTAGCGCGCGGCTTGTGGACAATAGCCGCAATCTTCCGAGCAGCCGCCGGTTTTAATGGAGAGCAATGTCGACAGCTGAACTTTGTTCGCGTCGTGATGTTCGCGATGTACGGACTGCGCTTGATGAATGAGATCGTTGAACGGCAAATTAAATAACGCTTCAACCTGATCCAGTGGCCAGGCGGTCGTCGCAGCCGCGTCAATTTTCCCTTTCCAGGAATTAGGAATTGCCATAGCCTTCGTTTCCCCGCGAGCCTCAGTCGACGCGGAGGTTAATGTGGAAACAAACGCGGCGGTGGTGGAATTCATGGACATTCTCAGGATAGGTTGTGAATGATGACGGAATATGAAAATTAATGCCGCGAATGATTTGGCGATAATGGAAGCGCAAAGATTAAAACGGAAGCGCGTAAAATTAGCCGAAGTTGAGTCTAGGCGACCACGCAAAAGACAACGTAAAAAGCCGCGTCAAGCCAAAAACATGCCCAGATAATCGCCAAACAAGCGCCATATGTCAATTGATTCAGACTACATAAACGACAATCGTTTAATTTTTGCACAATTTTGTCGAAAATATGGGGTGGCCCCCGAGTGTTAACGAGCCCATGCTGATGTTCGCGCGCGCGGCAAGGCTATTTGCGCAGGCAATGCCGCAGGATTGTCAGTTATGCGGGATTTCGTGTGCGGGCACGATTTGCGAAAGTTGCAAGACGGATCTGCCCATCCGGAGCGAATCGGGCTGCAAATGTTGCGGCCAGATTGGCGACGAGCAATCGCTTGCAGGTGAAACCTGTGGCGATTGCCTGACAAATCTCCCGCATTTTGACACAACGAAAACCGCGTTCGTGTATGCGTTTCCGCTTGATAAATTAATTCAGTCGTTCAAATTCAACGCGAATCTTTCGCTGGTGGGAATGTTCGCGGATCAATTTGTGGCCTCGTTGAAATCGGGCAGCCACGGTATTGGCGCATTGCCCGATATCATTATTCCCATGCCCTTGGCAAAGCGGCGCTTGGCGGCTCGTGGCTTTAATCAATCCGCGCTGCTGGCGCGTGACATCGGCAAACAATTGGGCGTAAAAGTTGAGTCACGCGGCCTAGTCCGCGTTCGCGATACGCCGCCACAGGCGGGCCTTGATCGTGAAGCGCGGCTGGCGAATATGAAGGATGCATTCGATTGCGGTCAAGATCTGGCGGGGCTGAGGATTGCGATTGTGGATGATGTGATGACGACCGGTGCGACCATGTCGGATGCTGCGCGCGCCCTAAAAAAGCAAGGCGTCAGTCACGTTGAGGCGTGGGTGATTGCGCGTGCTTCCAAATAGCTCGCGGTTCACAATCCAATAGCGAAAAATTTCAAGCCGACGGTTTAGGAAAATATGTTCCATGTGGTTCTGTATCAACCCGAAATTCCGCCCAACACGGGCAATGTGATCCGGCTATGCGCCAACGCGGGTGCGCAACTGCATTTAATTCATCCGCTGGGTTTTCAATGGGATAGCGCACGCGTTCGCCGCGCAGGGTTGGACTACCACGAGCTCACGCATATTCAACACCACGACAGCTGGACAGCATGTGCGGCGACACTGCCCACTCAGCGAATTTTTGCGGTGGATAATCCAGGAAAAGTGCGCTATGACCAAGTGGCGTTTCGGGCGGGCGATGCATTCGTATTCGGTCAGGAAACCCGCGGACTGCCCAATTCCGTGATTGAAACTATTCCCGAGGATCGGCGACTAGAGCTGCCGATGCAGCCGAATAATCGCAGCTTGAACCTTTCCAATTCGGTCGCGATCGTGGTTTACGAAGCCTGGCGGCAATGCGCGTTTGTCGGCGCCGCGCCGTTGATTTAACCCAGTTTGTAAAACGTTGTAAAATCTCAGGCATATCGTAGGTAAGATAGTGAACGTAGATTGGTGGTAAATGAACGCTTGTGCGGGGCGTTGCTCCTCTGATGTTTTTATGGCGCTCGACCATCGTTGTATGCCGCCAATCGCAATCAAGTAGCCCGCGAATCCATTTAAGCCTGATAACCGTAACACGTCTGCAGGTCATGGAGTTGATCAGTATTTCGCTGGTAAACGAAGTGATGGGATGAACGTTAGTTAGTTTAATGTTTGGCCTGGCGACGGCGATTTACCTAATGTTTGCGTGACCTCATTGCGCATAGGAGCCGATATGAATAGTAAATATATGAACTCAACCTTTGTTATTTCGTCTGCGATTGTCGGTTTGCTGGCAATTTCCAATGTTACTTTTGCGGCCGCTGCAGATGAAAAAAAGCCGGAAAAGGAAAAATGCTACGGCATCGCTAAAAAAAGTTTGAATGATTGTGGAACCGCAAAGCACACCTGTGCAGGCAAAGCATCTGCGGATGATTTGCCTGATGAATGGAAATATGCACCGAAGGGCTCATGCGAAAAAATGGGTGGTTCACTGAAGGCAGGAAGCGCTGCTTCGGATAAAAAGAGCTGACATCAATGCAGGCGGTCACAAACAACGCGCGCCAGAAAATTGCAAACAGAAATAATCAAACAGACGTATTCAAAAACAAGTATTCAAGAGCCAGTAAATTCTCGATTATCAACAAAATTTGTAAGAGGAAAAAATCATGAAAACATCACAACTAATTATCAGCGCCGCGATTACCGGTATTTTGTCGCTCAGCGCGTCCGGTCTGGCCGGTGCTCAAGAACCTGCCCCGAAAAAAGAAAAATGTTTTGGTATTGCCAAGACTGGCAAAAATGATTGCGGTACATCGCAGCATTCATGCGCGGGCAATGCCAAAGCAGACAATGTTCCTGAAGAATGGAAATATGTGGCCAAAGGCACCTGTGAAAAAATGGGTGGTGCGCTGAAAAAGCCTGTGGCAGCGGCGGCAGCGCCATCCGGGTACTAAATCCGAAAATTGCAATATCGCGCATCGCGAGCTTGAATAAAGTGATGCTGGCGACCTGATGTTGCGACGATGCGCCGACCACCATAATGCCCTCGCCCAATACGAGGGCATTAGGTTTTTTGAATTTGATTTATTCTGCTGAAATGATTGAAACCCAAGCCGCCAAAACGGCTACGCCACCAGCTTTTGCTATTGCCGATATCGCGGGCACCGTGGGTATCGGCCTGCGCGCACCGCATTACCAGGCCATGCTGGCGCAACAACCAGCGCTGGGTTTTTTGGAAGTGCACAGTGAGAATTTTTTTGGCGACGGCGGACAGCCGCTTAAATATCTACGCGCCTTCCGCGCCATATATCCGATGAGTTTGCATGGCGTTGGGCTATCTATTGGTTCGACCGATAAGCTCAATCTGAATCATCTGCAAAAATTAAAACGCCTCGCCGATGCGATTGAGCCAGCCCTGATATCCGAACATCTTTGCTGGGTCGGGGTAAATGGCCGCTTTGTGAATGATCTGCTGCCGCTGCCGTACACCGCCGAATCACTGCGCCATGTGATTAGTCACGTGACACAAGTGCAGGATTTTTTAGGCAGGCGAATTTCAGTCGAAAACGTGTCGAGCTATCTTGAATTTGTCGATTCCGACATTCCGGAATGGGCGTTTATTCAGGAGGTGTCGGATCGGGCGGGGTGCGGCATTTTGCTGGACGTAAATAATATTTATGTCAACGCGATGAACCATGGCTTTGATGCGAAAAATTATGTTGATGCAATTAAGCCGGGCAGCGTGACCGAGATTCATCTGGCCGGTTTTCAGGACACGGGTGAAATCCTGATTGACACACACGGCGATCGTATTAGCAGCGAGGTGTGGGCGCTGTACGCGTACACCTTGGCGCGGCTGGGGCGCGTGCCAACACTGATCGAGTGGGACAGCGATTTGCCGGCGCTTGACGTGCTTCTCGATGAGGCCAAGCGCGCAGGCGCGATCATGCAGCAAGTCCCTGCCAGTCTGCATCCAACACAACGGCGCACGCATGCTGCCTGATTTGCAAAGCCAGTTTGTAGCGAGCCTGTTTGCTCAAGATGCCGCGGTTACCGATTCGGCCGCGGTTGATGCGCTTGTGCGCGGTGGAAAGCTAAGCCCGTCAAGGCGACTTGCCATCTATCGGCATAACGTTTTTACGACGCTCACCGGCGCGCTGCGTGATTTATATCCGGTAACCGAATCCATCGTCGGGGCACCGTTTTTTTCGCACCTGGCCAAGCAATTTATTCATGCCACGCCATCGCCGTCGGGTGATTTGAATATGTTTGGCCGTGAGTGGCCCGACTTTTTAGCGGCATGCACTGACGCGGACGATTTGCCCTACCTGCATGATGTTGCCGCGCTGGAATGGGCTTGGCACATGGCGTTCCATGCCGCAGACAGGCCGCGGTTCGATCTGTTAAAGCTCGCGAGTGTGCCGCCAGAACAGCATGTCGCATTAAGATTTACCTTGCATCCATCTGTGCTCTTGATCGCATCGTCATTTCCGATTGTGCGTATATGGGAAGTTAATCAACCAGATTACGTAGATGAAGTTGCAATCAATTGGGAAGTACCAGGGGATTTCGTCTTGGTGGTCCGCGATGATGTCGAAATTAAAATACAATCGGTCCCGCGAGCTAATTTCGAGTTTTTACGCGCCATACAGAACGATGCTTCGTTCGACGTTGCGGCTGAAAAAGCATTCGAAGCTGACGCCGATTTTGATCTTCAAGGCACTTTATTGGCCGCTATCCAGTCGAATGTTATTGTCGATGTAAGGCTAGACTCCGGACACCTAGAATAATAAATCGGCAAAGAATAATAGAACGGCAAACAATTTGGGTCTGCACGACCGTCATGCAGTGCAGAAATCGTCGCAAAAAATGTGCGACAGAACGGATGTATTCATGTATCAGCGCCCGCTACAACGTCCGACACAGTGTATGCACAATTACACTCAGTCATCGCAAAATCCGCAAAGATTGTCGCCGCTCTTTGCTACGGTAAGTGTGCTTATTTTAGGTTGGCACCTGGCGACAACCGCGCCTGATGCGTTTGCACAAACACAAGTTCAAGCAGCGGTAAAGCCCGCGCCGACAAAAAAGCCCGCTACAAAAGCGGCCGCCGCTAAATTTGATGGCGCAAGCTTTTTGAACAAAGCGATTCGCCAGCCGATGTTGGCGGAACGTATTACCAAGTCATTCAGTTTGATCGGGCAAAACGTGCTGGAGATTCGCTCGCGCCGACAGATGGACGACAGCTTGCGCGAATTCGGGATGGCGCTGAAGGAGCTGCGCGTCGGCGCACCGACCCCGGAAATTAAAGACAACTACGAGCTGCTGACGCAATTATTTGAAGAGTACCAAGGCATCCAGACCAAGCCGGTCAACGTGGCCAACGCGCGCGAGCTGGCTGAGCAAAACGAAGAATTAGTCTGGATTTCGCAAAAGGGTGCCATGCTTATTCAGTCCTACACAAAGTCAACGCGTAGTGACCTCATCAGCACGGCAGGTGATGCCCGTACGCTCACCCAGCGCATTGCCAAGCTCTATTTGTTTCGCAGCTGGGGTGTGCGAGGTGACGTGATCGCGAAAGACTTGAAAAAAGCGCTGGCAGATTACCGTACTGCGATCAACAAACTGATCGCATCGCCTGAAAACACAGATCAAATAAAAAGCGAATTGGCACTGGCAGAAACCCAGTGGACTTTTTTGCAGCAAGCGATGGAGCGCCTAAACACCAATCAAACCTCAAAACTGGAACTGGAATTCGTCTCAAAATCATGCGACAACATCCTTGAAGTGATGGAGCGGGTGACCAAGCTTTATGAGGGATTAAAAGCTTAGTTTTGGGGGGCTAGTGCGGTGCGATGGAGCTAAGCCAGCTTCTAGGTTAGCTTGTGAATTCCTACGGGCTCGTCAGCGTTGAACAAATTGGTCGCTGCCTACGCTGTATCGCCTGTATCGCTTAAGATATGAGTTGATCATGGCACTACGCGAGTTCGCCGCCGCGATTATGCAGCATCTCGAATTTGTCGTGGCGCCCATATTAGGCCCGTTCGCTCGCAATGCTGACGCGCATGGTTTTCCCGCGAAAACAGAATCTGTTAAGGACGAATCGAACAAGCTGAGCCATACGTTAAAGTTCGCCGTCGCCGCAGGCACAACGCTGGGCGAGCATCCGGATAATAAACCTGCATGCGTCATAAAAGCCTGGTCGCGGACCGCAAAGTGGAGTTATCGTCCCACTTTGATAAACGGCCGGCAGGCGCGAAGCTTTCAAAAGTGAAATCCTTGCGTTGCCCGTCGTTAGCGAGGTCGTGCTGGAACGGACGCGGGGAGAGCTGCTCGTTTCTGCGCTTGAATCCAGCGTGAGTTAGAGGCGAGCAGGTTTCAACCTGAGCAGCTTTGTTAGATGCCGAGAAGGTCGCGCAAAAAACAAAACCCCGTTATTTACGGGCGTCAGCAAGCATTTTTATCTTGAAAGGCGCGCCGAGCCTAGGCTTTGATATTTGCCTCGCTATAAAACGTAGCGCGCCAAATCCTCGCTCTTTGCCAATGCCGATAATTTTTCATCGACATACGCCGCGGTTATCGTAAAAGCAGCACCTCGTGCGGAGGTGTCGAATGACACTTCTTCGAGCAGCTTTTCCATAACGGTGTAAAGGCGACGAGCGCCAATATTTTCTGTTTTTTCGTTGACCGAAAATGCAATTTCAGCAAGTCTGCGCACGCTCTCGGGCGGGAATGACAGCGTTAGCCCTTCGGTCTTTAACAGCGCTTCGTATTGCCGCGTCAGGCAGGCATCGGTGTTGGTGAGTATCGCCTCGAAATCTTTCACCGAAAGCGAAGTCAGTTCTACGCGAATCGGCAGGCGGCCCTGTAATTCTGGAATGAGATCCGATGGCTTGGCGAGGTGGAAAGCGCCGCTGGCAATGAATAAAACGTGATCAGTTTTTACCATGCCGTACTTGGTGGAGATGGTGGTGCCCTCCACCAGCGGCAACAAATCGCGCTGCACGCCCTGTCGTGAAACGTCCGCGCCATGCGCCTCTGAACGGCTCGCAATCTTGTCAATTTCGTCCAGGAAAACGATGCCATTTTGTTCGACATTCTGGATCGCGGTAATTTTTGTTTCCTCATCGTTGACGAGTTTCATCGCCTCTTCATCGACGAGTAACTTCATCGCGTCTTTTACGTTCAGCTTGCGGGCTTTGCGGCGTGTCTGCCCCATGTTCTGAAACATGCCCTGAATTTGTTGCGTCAAGTCTTCCATGCCGGGCGGGCCAAAGATTTCCATTTGCCCAGGGGACGCGGCGACTTCGATTTCAATCTCGCGATCGTCCAGCTTGCCTTCGCGCAGCATTTTGCGAAACTTCTGGCGCGTGTTGTTGCCGCCATCCACGCTGCCCGACTCGGCATTATGCTCACCTTCGCCGTCATTGGCCTTGCCATAAAAGTCGAAATTGCGAGCCGCCGGCAGCAGCGCATCGAGCACGCGCTCTTCGGCGTGATCGTGTGCCAGTGGCCGGACCTTTTCGGCCTCTACTTCACGCGCCTGCTTCACGGCGATTTCGGCGAGATCACGGATGATTGAATCAACATCACGACCAACGTAGCCGACCTCGGTAAATTTGGTGGCTTCGACCTTAATAAAAGGCGCATTCGCGAGTTTGGCCAAGCGCCGTGCGATTTCGGTTTTTCCGACGCCCGTGGGCCCAATCATCAGAATATTTTTCGGTGTGATTTCTTGCCGCAATGGCTCCGCCACTTGGCTTCGTCGCCACCGGTTTCGTAGCGCAATCGCCACCGCGCGCTTGGCTGCAGCTTGCCCGACGATGTGCTTATCCAATTCGGAAACAATTTCCTTCGGCGTCATCATGAACTATTCCAATACTTCAATGACGTGATTCTGATTGGTATAAATGCAAAGGTCACCCGCAATGGTGAGTGACTTTTTAACGATCTCGGCTGGCGTGAGCGACGTATTGGCTAACAGCGCAATGGCGGCGGCTTGAGCATAGGAACCACCGGATCCGATTGCCGCCACGCCGTGCTCAGGTTCCAGCACATCGCCATTGCCGGTAATGACATAAGTATTGACGCGATCGGCCACGATCAACATGGCTTCGAGCCTGCGCAACATCCGGTCCGTGCGCCAATCCTTGGCGAGTTCGACCGCGGCCCGCATCAGATTACCCTGGTGCTTATCAAGCTTTGCCTCGAATCGGTCCAGCAGCGAAAATGCGTCGGCAGTGCTGCCCGCAAACCCCACGCAAATATTATCCTGATAGACCTTGCGCACTTTAGTGGCGGTGGCTTTAACCACCACATTGCCCAACGTAACCTGGCCATCACCGCCCAACGCGACCTGATGACCGCGACGTACGGCAACGATCGTGGTGCCATGAAATTGTGTCGCGTCGATGCCTGATGTGGTCATTAGCAGTGGGGGTCGAGAAGGGTTGGTTTACCGGATTTATTCAGATCGGGCTGGGTCAGATAGACTCAAAACCGTTAGCCAAGTTTAGGCGAGGTTTCGGCAGAATCCGTTAACAACAGAGTATGAAATATGCGGATGCTCGAAACGCAGATCAAGCCGCTTTTTTGCGCATCAGGATCGCATGCTTGGTCATGCCAAATACCTCAAGCAAGGCTGCCACCAGCTCATTAAGATTTGAGAGGATGACGCGCTTTTGGCTCATGTGGATGCTTCGTATGGAATCAAAAAATAGCGTGATCGCAACAAAATCAATGCGCATCAAATCGCTGGTGTCGATCACGACTTCCTTTTTTGACGCCGCGTATAGCGATAGTTGCTGGAATACTTCCTTGCTGGACGCGTTCACCACGCCCTTTATCGGAAAACCCAGGGTAGCCTTTTCCGCATCCGGGTTGACCGCGGCGGCAAATTCATCGCCAGCTGGCAGTGGACGGTTGACGGACTGCCAGGCAGGCGGGGACATTTCAAAAGCGACGGCGTATTCCAGCCCCAACTCTTCATATTCGTTGATCTTGCCTTCGAAGATATACAGCTCAAAAAGCAGTGACCAAAACCCTTGGCTTGCGTTTAATGGTAAGCCAGTGGTCCCGTTGATTGACGCTCTGAGGGTGATGGCAAATCCGTCAAACGCGTTGAACCAAACCGGGATTTTGGCGCGCCGCAGTCGCTGAAAAACAATCGCAAATAATTCGGCTTCCTCGCACAAAATTGTTTTTACTTTGGTGAAATCCACGCGGCAGCTGCCGATCTCTTTGGCAAACGATTCAAATTTATCAATTTCGCCTAATAACGCCCCGTCAGAATCGGGCGTCAGCGCGAAAAAATCTTTGCGCTCACGTTTCTCTTTGCGGCGCGGATCGGCGGCATCAAGCGTATCGGTCCACACCGGCGGCGAGCGCTCAAATTTAACCGAATACAACATCGACAGCGCATCAAACTCGCGCCGATTACCGGTCAGATGATAAAAATCAAACAGCATGAGCCAGGTGCGGATGCTGTTCTTGCCATCCGTTGTTTTCATGTAGTCTTTTAGCGTTTCTTGGGTCGCGTCAGCGTGTCCTGCCGCGTACAGAATCGCCGCCTCGTACAGCGGCGGGAAATTGGTCGAGTCTGGCAAAATCTGTTCGGACGATGGGTTTTGCAGCGCGGCGGCAGGCTTGGGCGCAGCAACGGCCATCGGCCTTTGCGTCGAACCAGGTTTGCCTGAAATGGGAGTCGCCATGCTTTTGTGATCCTTAAATGCGCGCTTTAGGTTTATATCGAAAAAGTGCGCTTTGATTGACGAGTCTTAGATGAAACTTTTGAACCAGCTTTAGAACAATTTTTAGAATTTAACCGATTCGGCGTTGATGAGCCGGAAAAAAAGATATTGATCATTAACCAATTCCAGCTTGCCGCTCACCACGATCGGTTCCCATTGATTGAATTCCACCGGTGTTTTAGCGACGACTTCCACCATTGAATCCGGGCCCTGTGATACGCAATAGGGGCAGTGCGACGGCAGCGGCGAAATCAGAAAGTGCTTTTGTTTAGTCCCGGTCGAAAGCGGCAGCACGAAGCCATATAACTTCACCTCCTGATTGTCCAGCTCCTTCAATTGCGCGCTAAATTGCGGCAGGATCGGCGCAGTTTTTTTGGTCGTGTTTGCCCCAACACCTTTTATGCCTTTCACGTCTTTCGCATCATTGGCGTCCTTCGCCTCTACCAGCTTCACCTGCCGTAATAGCTGCCACGGAATAGTTCCAGGCGGGAGCGGATCTTTGCCAATGTAGCCAAACAGCTGCTCGTCGGGCATAGGCACTGATGAAGGCGCCAGTGGCTGAACCGCCTGCGCGGGCGTTGTAGCGAACAAGCCTGTAACGAACAGGCCCGCAACGAACAAGCCGGTCACAACCAGACTATTACACCAGCAAAGCGACGCAACCACTGCAGCCATGCTGAATTTACCGGCAATCGTTTTTTTCATGGTTTGTTTCACAAATTGTTTCATAGAATCCCCATCCTCAGCTATACGTCATTCAAGGTTTCAGATACTGCGTTTCTATAAGCGCGCCATGCTGGTACCAGCGCGGCGAATATGGCCAAAACTAGCGCGACGGCGACAATGGCCCCTTCCTCCTTAACCCACACCCATCCGGTCAGGTAAATGCGGTGCGTCTTTTGAATCGCATATCCCATCCATTCGGCGCCCAAATGACCCAACAATAGACCCAGTATAACGCCGAGCAAACCCAGTGCGAACCCTTGCAGGGCCACGGTAAAAAATACGGTGGCGGGCGTGGCGCCGAGCATTCGAAGTAGCGCCAAATCTTCGCGTTGTTCGTTTAAGGTATTCATCAGGCCGATGAAGATGCCCAACGCAGAACACACCATCATTATTGCCGCAAAAACTTTCAGCGTGGACACCCCAATGCCCAATAACGCGAATAGCCGCGAGGTCTCAAGAGCCGGTGAGGCGGCCTGCATTGAGGTGGAGGCGTTAACCATGCGCGGAAATGAGGCCGCGGCGAGCGGGTTTGAATATTGAATAAGGTAGGCGGTAATTTCTTTATCCTCGTCGTGTTGATGTTCGTTTTGATGCTCGCGCGGATGGTCATGCTGTGGGTCGTGATCATTTTGGTCGGCGTACACGGGATGGGGAGCTACAGCACTCGACGCGTTTCCGGCACTTGCGGCACTTTTTGCACTTTTTTTTGTTTTCACCTGCGCTCCGTCAGGCTTTTTGCCTTCGGCTTCCTCCTCATGATCATGAACCGCCCAGATGCTTTCCACACTCGTCAATATAAGTCTATCGGCAACCGTGCCGGTCGACTTGAGCACGCCGACCACAATATAAGGATGGTCGGCATGCGTCTCGCCGCCTTCAGTCAAACCATGCGAACCTGGGAAACGTTGACCAATTTTAAGGCCGGTTAATCGCGCCACGTCGGCGCCGACCACGGCTTCCAGCGGCTTGGCCCACAGCCGCCCTTCGAGCAGCGTTGCGCCATAAAGATCGATATAAGCGGGCTCGGTGCCGACAATGCGGAAGGTTTTAAAGCTGTCGCCCAACGCCAGCGGAATCGCCAGCTTTACCTGCCGCGCGGCAATAATCGGCGCGGCCTCGGCGAGCGGCACATTGCCGGTCGGTATGTCCATCTGAAACACCGACGACAAAATGAGCTGTAGCGGGCTGCCCTTGGCACCGATGACCAAATCCACGCCCGCCGTGTCGCGTTCCATCCGCTCTTCGGCCTGTTTAAGCGTCAGAATCAACGCGATGATGGTGCCGACCCCCAAGCCCAGTAGCAGCACGTTCAGTAACGTCGGCAACGGACGCTGGCGCAAATAGGCCCACGCCAGATTCAGCGCGGTGGCAAAAGATTTCATTTGCTTGCCACCAGTTCGTGAACCCGTGAGAATCGGTGTTTGATGCGCGCATCATGGGTCGCCACAACCAGCGTTGCGCCATGTTCGTGCGCCTGCGCAAACAGTAAGTCAATTGCCGTATCGCAATTTGCGTCGTCCAACGCCGAGGTCGGTTCGTCTGCCAGCACAATCGGTGGGCGATTGAGCACTGCGCGCGCAATAGCCACGCGCTGGGCTTCGCCTTGCGAAAGTGTACGCGGATATTTTTTTGCTTTGTGTTCAATTCCCAACGCGCGGAGCACGGCGCTAACCCGATTTAGATCCCGCGCCATCCCGGCGAGTCGCTGGGTGAGTAGTAAATTATTTCCCACATTGAGCGCAGAAATAAGATGCAGCCGTTGCATCACCAAGCCAATTTTCTGACAACGAAATTTATCGCGCTCGGCCGCCGACAGCGCATTCAGCGTGGTGCCATCAATAACGATTTTGCCGCTGAACGGTAACGCGAGGCCCGACAGCACATTGAGCAAAGTGGTTTTGCCAGACCCTGACGGGCCCAGTAACAGCGTGTGTTCGCCCTGCGCAATGGACAAGTGCCCGATCTTGACCACGCTCTGCCTGCCAGCCGGAGTGTTGTATCCGGCATCGAGGTTTTCAATCGCGATCAGCATGATTGCGCGTGCTTCGTTCAACTCGTGGATTATGTGGCGACGATCAACGCCGGTGCTGCTTCTGCTGATTCTGCTTTCGCATCCGCATCCACCACGCAATAAGCCAGACCTTCGGTAAAAATTCGCTTGGGTAAATTGCGCCCGATGAAAACCATTTTTGACTCGCGCACTTCGCCCGGTAGCCATGCCTTGCCGGGGCTGCCTCCCATGAGCATATGCACGCCTTGAAAAATCATCCGGTTGTCTTGACCATCAATGCTCAGCACGCCTTTGTAGCGCAACATATCTGCGCCGTAGGTCTGGATCAGCAGCGACAAGAACGCCTCGATTTTCTCCATATCCAATGGCCGCGCGTCTTTCCAGATGAACGATTGCACGTCATCTGAATGAGTGTGATGATCTTCGACTAAAAATTCGGGCTCAATCTCTAAAATCGAATTTAAATTGAAACCGCGAATATCAAGAATTTCCTGGATATCTGTTTCGCCAAAATGGACTTTATGAAACGTCGCGCGCGGATTCATGCGTTTGAGTCGATCCATTAATTGTTTGGTTTCCTGTTCCGCCACCAGGTCGGTTTTCGACAGCAGCAAACGGTCTGCAAAGCCAATCTGGGCGCGGGCCTCCGAGCTATCGGTGAGTTGCTGCGAAGCGTGTTTCGCATCGACTACCGTAATCACAGCATCGAGCACGTATTGATCGTGAATCGATTCGTCCATAAAAAACGTTTGCGCGACCGGGCCGGGTTCGGCCATGCCAGTAGTCTCGATAATCACCCGATCAAATTTCAGTGTGCCCGCTTTTCGTTTAGCCGC
This sequence comes from Burkholderiales bacterium, assembly GCA_025359285.1. Classification (GTDB taxonomy): domain Bacteria; phylum Pseudomonadota; class Gammaproteobacteria; order Burkholderiales; family Usitatibacteraceae; genus UKL13-2. Next base: position 6,117 of record JANYGV010000041.1, on the reverse strand, counting down.
CAACTCGCCGAGAATGCGTACTAAATCGCCGCGCACTGTGCAGCAAATACAGCCATTGTTCATCTCGACAATTTGCTCATCCTTTTCCTGCACCAAGATCTCGTTGTCAATACCTTCTTCTCCAAATTCATTTTCAATCACCGCAATTTTCTCGCCGTGGCGTTCGGTCAGAATCCGCTTGAGCAAAGTGGTTTTCCCGCTGCCTAAAAATCCGGTGAGGATCGTGGCGGGAATGAGCTCGATCTTCGATTTTTGTTCTTTGATTTCAGCTTTGGCTTGTGATTTGGCAGACATGCAATTGCTCCGTATGTTTGAAACTTGGCTTGGTAGTTAACTTCATTATCTGAATAGATGGTCGCAACATGACTAAGTTCAAGGTGCTGGTTCGATAGACGGCTTCGGTCCAATGGCCCAGCGCCGCGTTTAGCCTGTCACCTCGGCGGTGTCGCGGATAAACGATTTAAGCGTGTCGCGAATAAATATTTCATCCAGATCGCGGGTAATAAAAACAATCCGAGTTCGATGATCGCTGTCCGGCCATGCGCCCAATCGCGCAGCAGGGTAGATGGTGTGCTGCACCGCGTGAATAGCGCGCGGTGCGCTCTCGCCCGCCACATTGACGATGCCTTTGATGCGAAGCATTTGTTCACCGCGCAGCGACGTTATCGTCTCCAACGCGTCCACCAGGCTTTGCCATCTGATTGGCGAATCGATCACCACGGCGAATGCGTTGATGCGCGGGTCATGGCGTGTTTGGCGATGTTGCGCGCTGTTTGCCGCATGTTGGGGCGATAACAAATTAGCGTTTGCAGGCAATGGCGCTAGAGGACGGTAGGCCTCGGCGCGTAACCACTTTTGTACATCAGGCGTCTTGCTGCCAGACTGATATAAACCGGTATCGAACAGCACAGCGGGATCAACGTCACCCGAAACCGCGTCGACAATAATCGCGCCGGGATTGAGCGCGGCGATACGCGTTCGCAGCTCGCCGGTGATTTCAGGTGTTACCAAATCTGTTTTGGTGATCACGATACGATCCGCCACGGCGGCTTGTTTTAATGCCTCGGCATGTTCATCAAGCTGCTTCATGCCATGCGCGGCATCCACGGTGACAACAATGCCGGACAGTGAGTAGCGCGCGGCCACCAGCGGCATTTCGATCAAGGTGTGCATGATCGGTGCCGGATCCGCGAGGCCGGTGGTCTCAATCACCACGCGCTTGAACATCGGCACCTCGCCATTCGCACGCTTGAAATACAAATCGCGCAACGCAGTCACCATATCTCCTGCCACCGAACAACAAATGCAGCCATTTGACATGATGATCATGTTTTCGCTGGTCTCGCGCACCAATAAATGATCAATCGAGACCGCGCCGAATTCATTGATCAGCACTGCGGTCTCGCGCATCAATGGATGCTTGAGGAGGCGATTGAGCAAAGTGGTTTTACCACTGCCCAGAAAGCCTGTGAGCAAGGTGACCGGCGTGATGATAGATGCGGACATGAAAACTATTTACATTCGGCACACAGGCCGCGTATTTTTAAATCGACCTCGGTGGTGCGGAATCCGGTGGGCAGTTTTACGTTCATTTTTGGTTGCACTTTGTCCAGACAAAATGTTTGCCCACAGGTGTTGCAGGTGAAGTGCGCGTGAGCGTGAGATGGGGCGTGATGAGCGGTCTTTTTACCGGCGCCCTGTGCGCTAGCCTGAGGATTCAGCATAAACCGCCACACTCGATCATCGCCCGCGATTCGATGCGCGATACTGACGCCCACCAGCCAATCCAGAACGCGATAAACCGTGACCCGATCAATCGTGTGATGCTTCGCAACCATCGCGGCGACATCCAGATGCGACATGGCGTGATCGCTGCTCAAAAGCGTTGCGAGTACCGCCACGCGGGGCTCTGTCACCCGCTCGCCGGTCGCGCGGAGGGCCGCCTGAGCCTGTGGAATTTTTGCCAAATACGCGAGTTTCATAGGGATGGCGCTTTGCAATGATGAACAGACAACACCCTACAGTTTACTGCCTGTCAGGTCGTAGATGCAATTGAGTCGCAAAAAGGTTTTTCAATATTTTAACGCTAGTACCAGCGTGCCGTTTGAGCCATTTGTCTGCCAAGAAGCGCTCCTGGAGCGGTTCTAAGTTATTGGCTGCTTGTGCGGGATGGTGGATGGCGTTGGCGACTCGTTTTGCCGCCCCGTTTTGCAGCCCGCTGCCGCGCTGATTTTACTTTGGCGCTATCAGCCGCAAGGTGTAAATGGGCGCGTTCGCGAGCATCGGCGCGGGTTCGCCGGTCAGCCAGTCGCGATGCCCCGCGCCATAGAACGGCGATAGGGGATGACCGCTTTGCCCGCCGGGCATTGTCAGGATTGCGGTCTCCTCGTGTCCCGGCGACACGACGGTTCGCTGTGAGCCGCCGAAATTACCCGCCACCACTTTGGGTAAATTCGAATCACCCGAAAACGGCATGCGCGGCATATCCAGAAAATATCCCAAGGCGGGCACGGCGCGCGACAACGGGTGACGAATGATGGCGATATTGTTTTTTCCCCACACCGATGCGGCAAGCGAGCCGTTTGCTTTAATTAAATCGTCGATGGTCGATGCGAGTTGTGCCTCATGGAACGCATCCCAGGTCTTGAAAGGCAGCGGCAGCAAATGCGGCGCTTTTGCTTCAATCGCGGCGACGGCCGCATATTCAAAACGCCCGTCCCAGCTCGCTCTTGGTTCAGCACCAGTTGCCGACCTCACCCATGATCTCCAAAGCTGATCCAGCACTTTCTGGCGAAATGTTTTAGCCAACAAATAGCCTGCCTGGTCTGCATCTGCTTTACCGTTCCAGGCAGTGAGTAGTCGAGACGCTTCGGCCGCGTTTGCTTGACCGATATTTTGCGCCGCGGTATTTTGCATTCGTTGCGCCCAACGCTGCATAAATCGCGCCTCGGTATCGAGCTGAATCGCGTACAGAGCCGCTTCGTCAATGGGCTCAATTTGTTTACCGCGCAGAGCGAACAATCGATCACGAATCTGTTGTCCGCGTGCGCCCAAATCAAATCCACCCTCGCCAATTTTTGCTCCGCCCGCGCGGTCACCACCCAGCTGTCGATTATTCGCCGTCCAAAGGCGGGCGGCGGGCGGATTCTTTATGACTGGATATTCCGCCAAAGGCAACCACTCGTTACTGATTTCGGCTGCCTTGGCCCATCCCGCGCGCTGCGGGTTTTCAACGCCATGTCCCGTATTACGACGTGGCATCCGACCCGCAATCGTCCATCCCAAATTGCCTGCGTTGTCCACCACCAAAAAATTTTGATGCGGCACGCCACTTTGCTGCGCAATCAGCATTGCCTCGTCAACTGTTTTAGCGAACATCATTTGCATGATGTTGGGGTTGATCGCGTCTGGTTGGTGCGCGATCCAGTGCAAGGCATATTTTATATCGCCGGTTGTGTCATGAACCGTTTCAAGCACTGGCCCAAATTGCGTTTTGCGAATATCGATTGTGATTGGTTCGGCGGATTTCACGTTGATGGATTCGCGCACTGTCGTGATCGGTTCAGCTGCGCTGATCGGCACCCAATCAAACCATTTGCCGTATGAATTGGTGAAGCCCCACGCGATATTGCCATTACTGCCCGCCACCAGCGCAGGCACGCCGGGCAGGGTCACCCCCGCGATCTTTTTTGAGCTGGCTTTATTCGCTATCCCACTTTTTTCGTTCTCCGCGCCAATCATGAACTCAGCCCGAAACCAGATATTGGGTACGCTGAGGCCCAAGTGCATATCGTTGGCCAGCATGCCGGCCCCCGTTTTGGTGAGTGTGCCGTCGATGGCCCAAGCGTTGCTGCCGACATGGTTTTCATTGTCCGATGGAGCCCCTGTTGCAAGCGGCGACCATTCAAACGCATCGCTACTTGCCGAGCTTGCAGATGCAATAGAAGTAAGAGCGGCCGCAGCCGGCGCCGACACCGCTTTGGGCGTGCGAACATTCAGCTGTTCCGCCGTGGGCATCTCCACCGGAGCGATAACGCTGCCGTCTAGCGCGGCATCCCATGTTCCTCCCAGCGGCTTTAACCACGCGAATACGGACTCGCTCATTTTCTCGTGCAGCCGCGCGTTTTCAAACGCATCGTCGAATGATTTTGATTGCAGCATATAAAACATTTCGCACATCACCAGCATGGAATCGATTTCTGTCCAAGGTTGCGGCGCGGCGCGCAGTAAGGTGTATTGCCACGGCGTGGCGTTCAGCGCGGCGATGCCGCTATTCACGCCCTCGGCATACGCCGCCATGATATTTTTTTGATCAAGGGGCAGCGTCGGCCAAGCGTCATTCATGCGGTGGCGAAAGCGATGCTGGCGCTTCTTTTTGTCGTATTCGATAGTCGCGCTTCCGAGCAGCGCCGATAACTCGCCAGCGGCTGATCGACGCGTTAAATCCATTTCAAAAAATCGTTCTTGTGCATGAACAAAGCCCAGCGCTCGCATCGCGTCCACCGTGTCGCGCGCGACGATGGCGACAGTGCCATTTCGGTCCCGCGTGACGGTGACCGGATTTGCAAGTTTGCTTAGCCTGAGCTCCCCATCCAGTATCGGTAGGCTGGCGCGCAGGGTGAAATAGAGGGCAATCAATAAAATAACGGTAATTGCCACAAGAGCCAGTGCGACCCGTGCCGAAATTTTGAAGAGACGATTTTGCATTTATTTTTTCGCGTCGATTTTTGAATTGGGCTTTGCTCGGGCACGTGGATGAGCTAGATCATAAACTTTTGCCAAGTGCTGGAAATCAAGGTGGGTATAGACCTGTGTGGAGGCGATGCTGGCGTGGCCCAACATTTCCTGCACCGCGCGCAAATCACCGGATGATTGCAGCACATGCGATGCGAAAGAGTGGCGCAACATATGCGGATGGGTATCGACAGAAATACCCTGCCGAGTCGCCCACACCTTGATCCGTGTTTGCACGGTGCGTGTCGTCAGCCGTTTGCCCAAGCGGCTCAGAAAAAGCGCGTCACGGTGAATAGTCGCTGGATTAACGGACATCGTTGCGCGAATCGCCAGCCAACGATTAAGCGCGTCAATCGCGTGTTTGCCGATAGGCACAATGCGCGTTTTATTGCCTTTGCCCAACACCCGTGCTTCAGCGCTTGAAAAATCAATCGAAAGCAGATCAAGCCCGACCAATTCTGAAACGCGCAATCCTGACGAATAGAGGAGCTCAAATGCCGCGCGATCACGAATATCGTCGGGCGTCTCGGCCACGAAACTGACCAGACGGACAGCCTCGTCAGGCGATAAGGTTTCAGGCAAGCGTCTTGCTGCCTTTGGCGCGCGGACGCCGTCCACGGGATTGGGTGTGCCGGCGTCGCGGTGCAAAAATTCATAAAAGCCGCGCCAGCCTGAAAGCACTCTGGCGATTGATTTTGGCCCAAGCCCGCGTGAATGCAGTTGTGCTGCAAAGCGGCGAATATCGGTTTGCAGCAACGCGCTTAACCCACGCTCGGACGTTATTCGCAAATTATCTTCCGCCAGTTTTGTTTCCAACAGCACCAAATCACGCCGATAATGTTTTAGCGTAAGCGAAGCCAAACGCCGCTCATGCGTTAAATGCGATAAGTATTTTTCAATCGCTTCATTCATCGTCTTTGCGTCTTGTTTTGTACTCTGTTCGTCCCACTATCTTATTTATCGTTACCGTCATGTCGAACTATTCGGCCGCGGTCGGCTCATCGGTGGGCAGATGATATGAGGTGACGTGGCGGCCAATGGAGTGCGCAAATACGTCGCCGATTCGCGTTAAAAATAAGGTGCCCATATCGCTGTAAAAACGCTCTGCGCTTTCGGATGCCATCAGCAGCAGACCGAAACAGAGATCCGTTTTGAGTGCCACCAAAGCGTACGATTTCAAGTGCGGCGCATGCTCGCCAAACCACAGGTGCGTTTCGTAAACCGGATGATTGCCACAATAAGGTTGGGTCATGGCTTCAACGAATTGTTGGAGCTCGACCGGCACATGTTGAAACTCCGGAGCCGATGTGTCGCCGACAGAATCATCCAGTGGCGCAACCTTCCACAGGCGTAGCGCCACATGCGGGACTTGAAAACTGTCCA
>JANYGV010000027.1 GCA_025359285.1 Burkholderiales bacterium | reverse complement strand
AGCGCCCAGCCGTTCCAGCGCAATATTGAATATTCGCGCGTCCGGCTTGGTCACGCCGACATCTTCTGAAATCACGATCACCTCAAAGAAATGCGCGATGTCGAGCGCGCGTAATTTCTCAATTTGTTCGACAACAGAGTTATTGGTGATGATGCCCATGCGGGTCTGGTGCCGCAATGCATCCAGCAGCTCACGCGCACCGGGAACAAGTGCGCGATTAGCTTGATGCTCGCGACGATATACGGTAGAAATATCGAGCGCAGCACCTTCATCGATTGATTTTTCAAAGGTGGCAAATAGCTCAATCATGCGCGCGGCGCGTGCCTGGTCAAGCGTGAATTCGCCCTTCAAAAATCGCGCATGGTAAACCTCAAGCACACGCGCATGCTCCGCCGCAAACTCGTCGAAATCAAGATCATTCGCATGCGACGCGTGCACCGTCGCCAGCGCAATCCGCGACGCGCGCGCGTGGTCAAACAGCGTGTCGTCGAGGTCGAATAAAGTGAAAGGCGGCAAGGTATGCATATTTTGATGTTAAGAATGGTAGGACAACTCGTTTTTACCGCGGCTTGCTTCACTTAACTTAAACCGCGGCCCGCTCCAACAACATCGCCCCGCCCTGCCCGCCACCGATACACAAACTCGCCGCCGCACGTTTGCCGCCAGTACGCGCCAGCACTTTCAAGGCATGCAATACGACTCTGGCACCGGATGCGCCAATCGGATGGCCAATCGCGATCGCGCCGCCGTCAACATTGAATTTGCTGCGATCAAACTTTCCGAATTTGGCAAACGCCGCTGAATCAAGACCTAACTTTTCGCGGCAATATGCCTCCGATTCCCATGCCGCTAAACAGCCCAGCGCTTGTGCCGCAAAGGCTTCGTTAATTTCAAGCGCATCCAAATCATCTAAACCCAGACCATTGCGCAGCAGCATCGGCGTAATCGCGTGCACCGGTCCCAAACCCATTTCAGCGGGATCAAGCGCGCTCCACTGCGAATCGACGATGGCACCCAGCGGCTTCAAATTGTGTTTGGCAACGGCTTCAGCTGAAGCCAAAATCAACATCGCCGCGCCATCGGTGACCTGCGATGAATTTCCAGCAGTCACGGCACCATACGTTTTATCAAAAACCGGCCGCAATTTAGCGAGACGTTCCGGCGTGGAATCGGTACGCACGCCGTCATCCTCGCTATACACCTTGCCCTGCGAATCAATCAATGGCTCAATCTCGCCGCAATGCCCCGCCGCGCGCCCAGCCAATACTTTTTGATGCGATTCAGCCGCAAATTCATCCATCATGTGCCGGGTAATACCAAAACGTTTCGCGACGATTTCAGCCGTCTGCCCCATCGTCAATTTCACAATCGGGTCGGTCAGTCCTTTCAGAATCGCAATCACCGGCGCAAGATAAGCCAAGCGGAATTGCACCGCCACGCCAGCACGTTGACCGAACGATTTTGCGGCGTACCAATCGGCCAGCCAATTCACCATTTTCGGACCGTATAGCAGCGGCGCGTGACTCATCGCATCACAGCCGCCGGCCAGTACCAGATGCGATTTTCCAGCTAGGATATTCATGTAAGCCGAATCCAACGCCTGCATGCCGGAAGCGCAATTGCGCATCACCGTCCACGCTGGCACTTTATCGCCGCAGCCAAGACGCAACGAAACCACGCGACCGATATTGGCTTCGTCCGCGCTGGGCATCGCTGCGCCGACAATGACTTCATCAAATTCAGCGGGCGAAAACGCTTGGCGGGCCAGCAGCGGGCGACCACAACCCACCGCCAAATCGCCGCCGGAGAACGGGCCCAGCTTGCCTTTTGCTTTTAAAAATGGCGTGCGCGCGCCGTCTACGACGTAAACTTTTTTCATGTTGGATGTGTCCTACTCGGCCGCCATGGCGTGCGCTTCCGGTGCGCGCCAATCTTCGGCCTGCTGCACGACCAAACCAAAGTTTTTATCAAAGTCATCCACGCGCACCACTTCTTTAGTCATGACCCGCGCACGCTTCCACAAAGCCCACTCGGAGTCCGTAATGACCGATAACTTCATCGCCTCTTCAAACATCGGTTCGACATTGCGCGTCGATAGCCTGCCCGCGCGCTGCGCCGCGCGAACCTTGGCCTCCACCGGCTCTGCGGCGATAACCGCATTCATGGCCGCATTCAGGTGACCAAAAATATCGCTCTCGTCAGCGGGCAAATACATACCCGAAATTAGTCGATCACGCGCCGCTGAAGGGTTGATCAGAATCTTGGCAACCTCATGGCCCATTTCATCAGACGGCTGGATCAGCGTCATGCCCTTCGGGAAAACGAGGCGGCGCAGAATCCACGCAACCGGACGATTCGGGAAATTGCTGATGATGCCATCCATCGCCACCTGCATCTTGAATGAGCAATCGTATAGCGCCCATTTCAGCAGCGGCAATTCATCCTTTTGCTGGCCGCGCTCGTCATAAAACTTCAGCGCGCATGACGCCAAATACAAATTCGACAAAACGTCGCCGAGGCGCGCTGACAGTTTTTCCTTGCGCTTTAACGAGCCGCCAATAATGAACATCGAGGTATCGGCCAGCAGCGCAAATGCAGACGAGAAACGCGTCATCTGCTGGTAGTAACGCTTGGTTTCGTTGTCTGCCGGTGCGGGCAAACCGAGCCCGCCGGTAATGCCCATCCACAACGCGCGCGCCGCGTTAGACATGGTGAATTTGATGTGGCCCCAAAATGCCTCATCGAATTTATTCACGTCATCTTCGCGCGCGGCCTTCATTTCGCTTAAGACCCACGGATGACAGCGGATCGCGCCTTGACCAAAAATAATCAGCGAGCGCGTCAAAATATTTGCGCCCTCCACGGTAATCGCAATCGGAATTTGTTGGTACGCACGGCCCAAATAATTATTCGGCCCCATGCAAATTCCTTTGCCACCATGAATATCCATAGCGTCGTTAATCATCGTGCGCATCCGCTCGGTGGCGTGGAATTTTGATATCGCCGACAACACCGATGGCTTCTCGCCAAGGTCGAGCGCGCCAGCTGTGATGGTGCGCATCGCGTCGACTAAATAAGTGTTGGCGCCAATGCGCGCCAACGGCTCTTCAATGCCTTCAAATTTACCGATCGGCATTTTGAATTGTTGACGAATGCGCGAATAGGCGCCCGACGAAAAACTCGCCACTTTGCCGGCCGCAATTGATTGCGCAGGCAGTGAAATGGAACGACCCGCCGCCAAACATTCCATCAACATGCGCCAGCCTTCACCCAACATCGGCTGGCCACCAATCACCCAATCCATCGGGATAAAAACGTCCTTGCCCGAGTTTGGGCCGTTCATGAACGCCGCA
>JANYGV010000309.1 GCA_025359285.1 Burkholderiales bacterium | reverse complement strand
TTCCAGTACGGGAAACAGCACGACAGTGGCACCCAATGATCGGAGCCAGTGTGCGCTGGCCTCAGCCTGCCGCCATGGCCGCGTCACGACGATCGTCAGGCCGCTCAAATCCAGCACGTGATTGAGGTCAGGCGTCGGCATCGGCATCGGCAAAAGCAGCGTATGACTGTTAGTGGCTGTAAATGTCATTTCATTAGCTGGCTAGCTTTGCTGGCGCGTGAGGGTCGCTAAAATTTCGGCCGCGCCTTGTTCGATCAGCAATTTGCCCAATGCCGCGCCAACGGCTTCTGGATTTTTGATTGATCCGGTCACGGTATCGCGAATCACACGGGTGCCGTCCGGCAACGCCACAAAACCTTCCAGCCGCAGTTTACCGTCGACAATTTGTCCCCGTCCGCCCAGCGGCACGTCGCAGCTACCGGTCAGTGCACGACCTAGCGCGCGTTCCGCCGCCACAATTGCCGTCGTTTCAGCTTTCGCAAACGGCGCCAGCCACGCGGCGATGTCAGCACGATCCGCGCGATACTCTATTCCCAATGCGCCCTGTGCGATCGCGGGTATGAAGCGCACTTCATCAAGCTCGGTTTTAATTCGGGCTTCGAAACCCAATCGCTTTAATCCCGCCGCCGCCAAAATGATGGCGTCAAATTCGCCGTTGTCCAATTTCTTCAAACGCGTATTCACGTTACCACGCAGCGGCTCTATCCGCATTTCCGGGAAATGATGGCGCAGCTGGCTTTCGCGACGCAGGCTGGATGTGCCCACAATCGCCCCCCTCGGCAGATCTTCGAGACTGGCGTAACGGTTTGAAACAAACGCATCACGCACGTTTTCACGCGCCCCCACGATCGTTGCCGCAAATCCTTCTGGCAAGGTCATCGGTACATCCTTCATCGAATGCACCGCGATATCTGCACGCCCCTCCTCTATCGCAACTTCGAGCTCCTTGATGAACAAGCCTTTGCCGCCGATTTGGGCGAGCGGCTTGTCGAGGATTTGATCGCCTTTGGTGGTCATACCGATAATTTCGACTTTGCAGCCCGAGTGCATTTCACGCAACTGCGCCGCCACCCATTCACTTTGCACCATGGCAAGGGCGCTTTCGCGGGAGGCAATTCGAATCAAGGTGGGCGACGTGGTGTGGCTGGCAGATTTGGTCATGGCGGAGAGGCAAAAAATGGGAGCCAAATACTAGCACGTCGGTTATGACAAACATGTCACCGCGAGATGTAGTCAATTGACTACTTAGCTGCGTGCATTTTGTTACTCTCTCGGCGCGATCTGCATTCGACCCCTCTCAGTCATTCCTTACTGCACTGAATGCGCATCGCCTGATGCGATTGAATTGACCTGAATCATGATTTGCTGCACTGCGGTAGAATGAAAACTCGCGTATTCGTAGAGCGTCAAAATTTGGTTGCATTTTGTTGCAGATTCGCAGTCATCGCAGGTTTGTGGTCATTCGTGGCCCTGCCGACGCATAACCACCACGCCACCACGCCACCACGCCACCACAAATTTCTTTATCTATATTGAAGTGAACCATGGCACTAAATCCCGCCTATTTGCCACCTGTTAAATCCGCCCAAAGAGGTGATGTCCTGCCTTTTCCACTGGCCAAAAATACTCATGGCGGTGCCGCTGGTGCCGCCAACGAAGCGGGCAGCACGATTCGCCTGCGCGAAATTCCGTATAACTACACCTCGTTTTCGGATCGCGAAATTGTCATGCGTTTGCTGGGCGATGATGCATGGCAAATCTTGCTGGATTTACGCGGCGAGCGAAAAACCGGCCGCAGCGCACGGATGCTTTATGAAGTGCTCGGCGACATTTGGGTGGTGGAGCGAAATCCCTATTTGCAGGATGATTTGCTCGATAACCCTAAGCGCCGCGCGATGTTGATTGAAGCCATGCGCCATCGGCTGCGCGATATTGAACGCAGGCGCGGCATGGATAACAGCGATGCCGATAAGCCTGATGCCAATAATGAAACGCTAGCACTGGAGCGGTCTCGCAAGGTAATTGTGCTGCTTACCCGCGCCAATCGGGCAGTTGATACCTTCGAAGCGGATTTTCGCGAGACCTGGGATTTCCGTAAAAAAGTTGAACGTCGTTTAAACAAAATCACCCGCCGCGACAACATCGCCTTCGACGGTTTAGCTCGCGTGTCGCATGTAACTGACGCAACCGATTGGCGAGTAGAGTATCCGTTTGTGGTGCTTTATCCCGACACTGAGGAAGAATGCGCGCCGATGGTGGCGGCGTTGATTGAGTTGGGACTCACCATCATCCCGCGCGGCGGCGGCACGGGCTATACCGGCGGCGCGATTCCGCTCACTAAAAATTCGGCCATTATCAACACCGAAAAATTGGACCAACTTGGCATCGTTGAACCTATGATACTGCCGGGCCTGAGTGAACCCGTGGCGACCATCCACTGCGGTGCGGGCGTGGTCACGCGCCGCGCGATGGAGGCCGCTGAAGCCGCCGGATTAGTCTGGGCCTGTGACCCAACCAGTGCTGACGCGAGCTGCGTGGGCGGCAACGTGGCCATGAACGCAGGCGGGAAAAAAGCCGTGTTATGGGGCACCGCGTTGGATAATTTGGCGTCATGGAAAATGGTCGACACCAACGGCGATTGGATGGAGATTGAGCGACTCGAACATAACCTCGGCAAGATTCACGATGTCGCCATGGCGAAATTTCGCGTGCGCCATTTCGATCCGAGCGGCAAGACATTGAAGTTGGAGGAAACGCTGGAAATCCCCGGTGCGGCGTTTCGCAAAACCGGTTTGGGCAAGGATGTCACCGACAAATTTCTGAGTGGGCTGCCGGGTATTCAAAAAGAAGGTTGCGACGGCATCATCACGTCCGCCCGATTTATTTTGCATCGCATGCCGAAGCACATTCGCACCGTGTGCCTGGAATTTTTTGGGCAGGTCAAGGAAGCAGTGCCCTCAATTGTCGAGATCAAGGATTATCTGGACACCAGCAACAAAGCGATTCTGGCAGGGCTGGAGCATCTGGACGAACGCTATTTAAAAGCGGTCGGCTACGCGACTAAATCACGACGCAATCAGCGGCCAAAAATGGTCTTGATTGGCGACATCGTTTCGGATGACGAAAACGCGGTGATGGAGGCCGCGAGCCAAGTGGTGCGCTTAGCCAATGCCCGCCATGGTGAAGGATTCGTGGCCATCACGTCGGATGCGCGCAAGAAATTTTGGCTGGATCGTGCGCGCACGGCAGCGATTGCGAAACACACCAACGCATTCAAAATTAACGAAGACGTGGTGATTCCGCTGGATCGACTCGGCGATTATTCGGACGGCATTGAGCGATTAAATATTGAGCTATCGATCAAAAGCAAAATCCGTCTATTGGATGCGCTGGATGCGCTATTCAAAACCAATTTGCCGCTGCATGAAGATGATGAAAACATTTCGCGCGAAGAAATTTTTGGCTCGCGTATTGAGCAGGCTAACGAGCTGCTCGCGAACATTCGCGCCCGCTGGGATTTCCTGCTGCTGAATCTGGATGTGCCAGTCGCCGATATTGTCGATCAACTGATCGCGGTCGGCTTGACCGACGTACAAATAAAAGCGATCTCGCCGACCACCACCGTGTTTAATTTACTTCAAACCTATGCCGTGCGGGTGTCGTGGAAAATTGAATTACAGCAGCCGTTCGCGCAGATTTTTTCAGGCCGCGTATTTGAGCGCGTGATCGCCAACATCGCCGAGAACCACAAACAGGTGCTGAAGGGTCGCGTATTTGTGGCGCTGCACATGCATGCGGGCGACGGCAATGTACATACCAACGTTCCCGTCAATTCTGACGATTACAGCATGCTGCAAGAGGCGAATGCGGCCGTGGCGCGGATCATGGCATTTGCTCGGCATTTGAACGGGGTGATTTCGGGCGAGCACGGGATCGGCATCACCAAGCTGGAGTTTTTAACGGCGGACGAAATCGCGCCGTTCGTCAATTACAAACAAAAGATTGATCCCGAAGGCCGCTTCAATAAAGGCAAGTTGCTACCGGGCGGCGATTTAACCCGCGCTTACACGCCCTCATTCTCGTTGCTGGGTGCGGAATCCCTGATTCTGGAACAAAGTGAGATCGGGCATATTGCCGACTCGATCAAAGATTGCCTGCGCTGCGG
>JANYGV010000304.1 GCA_025359285.1 Burkholderiales bacterium | reverse complement strand
ATCTTCTTTCAACACCGGCGAGGTAATCGCCTGCTGACGCGCGCGAATCCAGTTCACATTGCCGCGCAGAGTATTGATTTCACCGTTGTGCGCAATCATGCGAAACGGATGCGCCAGATCCCACGTCGGGAATGTGTTGGTCGAGAATCGCTGATGCACCAGGGCCAGGGCTGTCATCATCGAAGGATCTTGCAGATCGGTGAAATAGTGGCCGACTTGATCGGCCAGCAGCATGCCTTTGTAGACAATCGTGCGCGTGGAAAATGACGGCACGTAAAATTCTTTGCCGTGACGCAGATTCAACGCCTGAATCGCGTGGCCAGAACGTTTGCGAATGATAAATAGTTTTCGCTCCAGATCGTCCTGATCCATTGTATTGGTGCCGCGCGCAACGAACACCTGGCGAATCAGCGGCTCGACCGCGATGGTCGCGGGCGAGAGGCCATTGTTATTGGTCGGCACATCGCGCCAGCCCAGTAAAATTTGCCCCTCACCTAAAATCGCCCGCTCGATCTCCTGCTCACAGGCAATCCGGGATGCCGATTCGCGCGGCAAAAACACCATGCCAACACCGTATTGGCCAATCGCCGGCAAGGTCAAGCCCTGCTTGCCGCAAACGCGGCGCAAATGCAGATCGGGTAATTGAATCAAAATACCGGCTCCATCGCCAAGCAGCGGGTCGTAGCCGGTTGCGCCGCGATGGCTTAAATTATCGAGAATTTTTAAGCCTTGCTCGACGATGGAATGCGATTTTTTGCCTTTGACGTGAACCACGAATCCCACGCCGCAAGAATCGTGTTCGTTCTTGGGGTCATATAGACCTTGTGCTTCCGGACCTTGTGCTTCCAAGCGTTGTGCAACGTTGGCGGCAATTTGGGCGGACTGAGGGACATCAACATCGTGTGACATTGCAAATTTCTCCGAGGAAAACAAGGTAACAGCCGGTGCAAACCATAAGATGATTTTGAACAGAAACTGCGCAAAAATCGAATGAAATCTTGTGGTGTTGTCACGCAGAGCGTGGCGCAAATTTAGTCCAGGCAACATTGCACAGACGAAGCATCATTTTTGTTACCGGATTTGTCGGCGATCACCAGTCAACGCGCTGCGTGGGTTTGCAGTCGCATCGTGCCAGAGCGGATTGTGGGCCTGATTAGCCACGCAACACGCTGATTACACAAAGACTATTCCGGAGATTTAATCATAACGCCGGATTTTGCGCGGTGCAACAAATTTATCTTGAAACGTCATAGCGCGTACGGCTGTTTGCCATCGCGCTCGGCTGACGTCACGCCCCGGCAAATAATCATTCGGCGGATTTTAATATCGGTGATCACACAAAAAAGTGCTGGGCCGCCTTAGAATGTGAGCAGGCTTAAGCGGCACAAGCCATAGTTTGCCCATCATCGTGTGGCGTTATATGGTGTTAAGTGCAGTGGTGCATGCTGTGACCGCCATCAATATTTGCAAGGAAAAAAATGAAACACACGGAATTTGGCTTGGGTTCGGTAAGCAAGACGTCAAATACAGCAAGTAACGAAGAGGGGTCGATGCAGCACGGCGCCGTTAAATACGGAGCTAAATTTCTACGCTCCGGCTTGGCGACAGTCGCAGCGCTGGTGTTAGTTTCGACTTTAATTTCCACGTTGAGCGCCTGCGGCAGCGGTGCCGTGGGCGCGCCGCCCGACACCACCCCTGCCGCCAGCACGCCGCTCGCTGTTTCCCCGCCCACGGCAGACTTGTTCCCCGACGTGCCCGCCACCTTCACCATTACCGGCGGCAAGCCCGGCTATAGCGCGTTTTCCAGCAATAGCGTGGTCTTGCCCGTAACTGCAACCTTGCCCGGTGCGACCTTTACCGTGATTCCGGGACCGGTAACCGCAGAAACTGCGGTGGATATAACGGTACGTGATTCGCTGAATGCGTCGGCGGGCGCGAAGGCGACGGTGAAACCGGCGACGCTCAACAATCAGATCACGTTTACGCCTTTCGCGCCGACCGCCACCGGCTGCGGCACCAATGCTATTTGTAGCGGCGGTGACGCTCAGGTCGTGGTGAGGGCGGCGCTAAATGGCGTCGTGTTACGAAACCGTCCGATTCGTTTTGACGTGTTCCAGGGCAGCTTTCAATTTGTGACGCCGGGCTCCGGCGCGCCTGCGCCTACGTTAATCGTTAACACCGACGACCAAGGCGAAGCCACGGCGCGCCTGCGCGTGAATGCGGGCGTGCCCACCCAGGTCGCCACGCTCCAAACGACTGATGTGACGTCTGGTTTGGCGCGGCGCTACAACTTTAACGTGGTGCAGCAGACCGACGGTAAAGGCATTTTATCGGTCCTGCCTAGCGGAGGCGTGACCATCAAAGGGGGGAAAGGTACGACCGGGCTAAATAATGGCAACGGCGATTGTGCTAATGGCATTCCCGTTGATTTCTATATCTATGGCGGCAGCGCGCCCTATACCGCGAGTTCACCACTTACCTCGGTAGCCGTGGTGTTGCAGAATGGTGTAATTGTTCCCCAGTCGAGCGTGGCAACCAACGGTGGTAGTTTCCGCGCGTTGGTACAAGGATGCGGGAAAGTCGCCTTCATTGTTACTGACGCAACGGGACGGACGATTGAGACGGCGATGTTAGAGGTGCAGCAGGGGGATAAGGCCGATGCTGCGGTAGTTCCTGCGCTTGTCGTTTCGCCTAGCTCAACTGAATTGAATTGCGGTCAATCAGGGAACACCTCGCTCGCTGGAGCAGGTAATTTCTCGGCGGCAATAACTTCTGTGATAAATCCCGGCACCTTTGTGATTACTGGCCCAGCTTCAGGTGCGCTACCAAACACACTCACCGTTACGCGAGTGCTGTCATCAGGACAAATTACGACGCCAACAGCACCCGGCACGAAATTCATCGTAAATATTAATGTGACTTCCGGGTCGACCATTTCGCCGTTCTCGGTCACCGTGCCATCCAATTGCCCTTGAACCGTAAGCGTAACCTTAAGCACAGATGTAAAAACACTTGCATCCAAGTGAAAGTTGCGCTTTAATAAAGTGAGGTAACACCCTAATTCTTAAGCAAACTGGGCTCAACCAGTTTTCACACGCAACATTCTTGGGCTGAATTCCGGCCGCATCAAAGGGGACATCGCCGTGACGATCAAAAATTACACCAGCAAACCCGTTAGTTGGGTAAAACGAGGCGCAGTAGCGGCCATCCTCGCAGGTACCGCAGCACTGCTCGGGTCCTGCGGCGGCAGTGGCGTTTCTAGCGAGACCGGGGTACAGGTAGGTGCCCTATCGCTAAACCCCGGCAGCGCTTCTTTGTATGCAGGTGTGCCATTCACGTTCACGATCGCGGGTGGCGTAAAGCCGTATACCGTCACCACCAGTGAGCCAACGCTCATCCCAAACCTGACGGTTAATGGTAATACATTCACGGTTATACCAAAAAACCCGGGGGTCGTTGATCCGCAGGACAAACCAGATATCGTACCTTCTCGTAGTATCATTTTTACGATTCGCGACAATGCAGGCACACAAATTTCTTCTAGTGGCTCAAATTTCAAAGTCGTCCAAAATTTCATTACGGGCTACAGCCTCAACATTAGCTCCCTCTTTGGCTGCGGGGTGAATTCAACGGGCACGCCGATAGCGGCGCAAGGCTGTGTTGGTTCTGAGTCGGCAATTGATCTTCGTCCCACCACTGCAGGTGTTCTGTACACGAACCGCCCGCTGCGCTTCACTATTAACTACGGCGAATTTTTATTTTTGGATAAAAATAGCGTACCGCCAAACACTGCCGTATCGTCTATCACGTTGACCACCAGCGGCACTACCGTTGCAGGCGGAACTGAAGCAGGCTCACTCAGAGCGTTTTTGCGACCGCTGGATACTGCCAGAACGCAGTACGCGGGACTACGCATCACTGATGTCCAGTCTGGCGTTTATCTCGACGTGGATTTCTTAATTATCAACTCGACGGTGGTAACTAAAGCAACGTTGATTCCCTCAAGCCTTGGCCCATTAGCCGGTGTCGATAGTTCCAAGTGCGGCTCAGGCGGCGTGGATGTCAGGATTTCGGGTGGCACGCCGCCATACGCAATTGCTGTTTCGGCCTCGTCTAGAGCGATCGTGTCAGTGAACCCGCCTTTAGTGGTGAATGCCAACGGAATCTTTACGGTTGGGGTAGCCGCCGCACCGGCGCCTAATAGCTGCTTGAATGAACCGAACGCTGTAACGGTGACCGATGCCAATGGACTAGTAACTACGTTTGGTGTGAATACAGTGCCCGGGACGACCGCCGCGATCCAGCCACTCACCGTGTCACCCAATGCGGCTTGCTTGCCGGATAAGGCCGGTTCTTCGGTTGCGATCGCGATTAACGGTGGTAATGCGCTAAAGGTACTCAATTCCAGCAATACAACGCTTGCAACTGTGGCCCCCGCCACTGGAAGCGGCGCATTCACCGCGACGATCACCACCGCAGGAACCGGGGCGGGCGAAACAGTGCAAATAAACGTAAGTGACGGAGCTGGCACTACAGCTGCCGTTTTTGTAACCAGGATAGCAGCGGGACAAACCTGTAAATAAAGCGGCCATATTTCAAAAAAGGGCGCCTTCGGGTGCCCTTTTTTGTTTGAGCGTTTCTAGCGGCTCCACAACTGGCAATATAGCGGCTATATAACCCGCTAAACAGTTTCAGAGAGACTTTTTAGGCGCAATTTTTCGACTTTTGGGACGTGATTTTTTGTCGTATTTCTGGGTATTTTCGTGAGTTTGCCAGCACTTTTTTTGATCAGCGCTACCGCCTGCGCGGCGCTGCTGTTCCTGATTTTGCGCTCCCCACTCGCCCGCCGCGTCGTCGATCAACCGGGTCGGGTAAACAGCATGCACACCCAGCCAATCCCTCGCATTGGTGGGGCGGTGTTAATGCTGACGGTGTTGCTATTGGTTGTGGCGGTGACAGCATTGTCTGGCGGCATCAGTAGTAGCCTGATCGCCATACTGGGCGCGGCGTTTGCGCTGACCTGTATTTCAATGATCGATGATGTGTTTAGCTTGAGCCCCCGGCTGCGGCTAATGGCGCACCTGCTGGCCGCGAGCTTTATCTGCATATATTTGTGGGTTGACTTTGATAGTCCGATGTCATGGATGCTTTTGTGGGGCGCCGTGGCCTGCATTTTGATCATCACCTGGATGACCAATCTCTTCAATTTTATGGATGGCGCGGATGGCTTGGCTGGCGGCATGGCGCTATTTGGTTTCGGCGCTTATGCGATTGCAGCCAGTGAAATGCTCGCCTTTCCGACCGCCGCAACGCCGATTGCCAACCTTTCCGCGATCATCTCGGGTGCAGCGCTGGGCTTTTTGTTTTTCAATTTTTCGCCCGCGAAAGTTTTCATGGGCGATGCGGGCTCCATTCCCCTTGGCTTTCTTGCCGCCACGCTAGGCATC
>JANYGV010000366.1 GCA_025359285.1 Burkholderiales bacterium | reverse complement strand
GAGATCATCGCGCCTAGTGTGGGCAATGATGCGAGCCGCCTCAATTTATTTCACAACAATTTTCAGGACCCTGAAAAATTTCTTCGTGCAGCGGGCTTTCGTGGCCGCCAAAACCAAGTACTGGCCGATGGTAGCTATTATTTAAATCGCTTGTTCGCCACCGTGGAATTGGTGAAAAAAACGGTGATTGATGTCGGCACGGTCGGCGTGGTGGTTTCGTACACCGGCAAGGCGGGTCTTGATATGTCGGGCGATAAATATCGTCATGGTGAATTGGTCGAGCCCGGCACGCGCGGCGTGTGGAATAAACCGCTACTGCCAGGCAAATATGCCTTCAACACCTATGCGGGCAAAGTGATTACGGTGCCCACCACTAACTTCGTTTTGAAGTGGGTAAAGGCCGCCGTGGGTCAACATCGCTTGGATGAAAATTTATCTGAGGTCGCGCTCATTACCAAGGATGCGTTCGAGCCAACTTTGCCGCTATCGGTGGTGGTGCACATCGATTACATGAAAGCGCCGCTGGTGGTGCAGCGTTTTGGCGACATTAAACGATTGGTGGAGCAGACGCTCGACCCGATGGTGTCGGCGTATTTCAAAAACATTGCGCAAACTAAAACCCTGATTGAATTGCTCCAAGAGCGCAGCGATATTCAAGAAAAATCAGGCGAAGAAATGCGCGCGAAATTTGCCGCCTACAGTTTGGAATTGCAGGAAGTGTTGATTGGCACGCCGCGCTCGGATGAAGCGGGTAACGGCGGTATCGAGCAGATTTTGATCCAATTGCGGAATCGTCAAGTCGCCGTCGAGCAGGTCGAAACCTACAAGCTGCAGGAGCTCGCCGTCGCGCAAGAACGCACGCTGCGCGAGAAGCAAGCGCTGGCCGCGCAGCAGGCGAATATTACGGCTTCGGTATTGTCGATTCAAGTGCGTGAAAACGAGGGAAAGGCCAAGTTAGCGCAGGCGCGTCAGGAAGCTGACACTATTTCTGTAATCGCCAAAGCAAACGCAGATCGGGTGCGCGTGGAGGGCCAAGGCGAGGCGGATCGTATTCGTGCCGTCGGTTTTGCTGATGCTGATAAAACCAAAGCCATCGGGTTGGCGCAGGCCGAAGCCACCGCTAAACAAGTCGACGCTTACGGCGGCCCGCAATATCAGCTCAACAGCACGGTATTGCTACGCTTGGCCCAAGCAATTGAAAACGGCAAGCTGCCACTGGTGCCGCAAATCGTGGTCGGTGGTGGAAGCCAAGGCAATGCGGGCAATCTGGTTGAAGCCATGCTGGCGATGATGATGGGCGAGAAGAATATCGCGGCGCGTGGGGCGGTGTTACCGGTGGGGGTTTCAACGGCTCTCCAACCAGAATCAACAACAGCAAGCTAGTAATTCTCACATCGCATAACGAAGCATAACTTTCCTCCCCCTTCGCGGGGAAGGGGCCGAGGGTGAAGGCGCTGCGTGCATAAATAACGACCATCTCAAGGTCAATCAAAGCGACCTGATATATTTCTCCGCATCATTACTAATTACCAAAGCAAATAAATGCTCACTGTCGCAAAATCAACGATCACCATCCAACGCGCCAGCCGTGTCGCCAACATTCCTAGTGACCGTGCGTTACGAAAGTGGGTTTCCGCTGCCATCAACGCGTTAACCAAATCCGCCGAGATGACACTGCGCATCGTCAACGCCGCTGAGGCGCGCAATTTAAATTCAGCCTTTCGCGGCAAAGATTACGCCACCAACGTGCTCACCTTCGTCTACAGCGAACCCAAAGCAAAGGTATTACAAGGCGACATCGTGCTCTGCGCACAAGTATTAAATCGTGAAGCCCGCGAGCAAGGCAAACCCATCAGCGCCCATTACGCGCATCTGGTCGTACACGGCGTTTTGCATCTGGCAGGATTCGATCATGAGCTCGAAAAAGAAGCTAAAAAAATGGAAGCGCGGGAAGCAAAGATTGTGATGGGGCTGGGGTTTTTGCATCCTTATGAATGAGCTAAACGCCGTCAAAGCAATAACAAAGTTGCGCATCACAAAAATATTATTTGATGCGTTTGCGATAGTGTGGTTTCGTCGCGCAGATTTTATGCGCGCATTGTGGGCGCCATTTTTGCTTATGTTGGCGCTGGGAGGTGCCTGGAATTTTTCCGAAACCAGCTTGTCATCGGGTTTCAAATGGGTCTACGCAGCAGCGTATTATTTTTTGTTCGTGCTATTTGTTGTGAACTGCCACCGCACGGTGCTATTGAATTCCCAAGACAAGAAGGAATGGACCGTGCCGAAATGGTCATGGCGCGAAACAAAATTTTTAGGCTGGAGCGCTTTTATTTGGGTAATCGCGGTTGCTTTCGGTATGGCGGTTTCGATGATTGCGCTCACGATGATTGCCAATAGCATGCCGAGTTTTTTTAGCCCGGAAAATCTAAAGCCGTCGGTTTGGACATTTATCGGTCAATATTTCTTGAGATTTATTTATATCTACATATTTGCGCGGCTATGTTTGATGTTTCCCTCTATCGCTGTGGACAAAATTTTGAGCTTGCGGCAAGCAATTGAATTATCTCGCGC
Organism: Burkholderiales bacterium; assembly: GCA_025359285.1. GTDB lineage: Bacteria > Pseudomonadota > Gammaproteobacteria > Burkholderiales > Usitatibacteraceae > UKL13-2. The sequence continues at coordinate 5,087 of JANYGV010000366.1, read as the reverse complement.
CAATGGCTGGCGACTTGCCATCATCGTGAGCATGATTCCGCTTGCGATAAAAATCATCACAGATGTTGTTTACCGTGACGACGCCAGCGCATGGGAAACCATGTTGTGGCTAACGATTACCAGTGTTGTACTGACAGTCGAAGTCGCAGCGTTATCTCTCTCATATCGAACGCTCGTCAAGCATGCCGATGCTGACTAAACCCTAGTATGCACGGGCGTTTCCAAGCAAAATATTCTCAAGCAGCAATACAGGAGCGCACCTTCACTTTTCAACTGGTAATTTCGCGTCACTGTCACAAGTCAATTTCAACCCTGTGATACATTAGCTACATCGCAATAACTTAATTTATCAATGAATCCAACACCCAAGCGCTCGATGCTGGAGCGCCTGTCTTCTTTGCTGCTGCGCGAGCCTGAAGACCGCGACCAATTAGTAGCGCTGCTGCACGCGGCGCACGAAAAAGAATTGCTGGATGCCGATGCGCTGTCGATGATTGAGGGCGTGATGCAGGTGTCTGAAATGCAGACGCGCGATGTGATGATTCCGCGCTCGCAGATGGACATGATCAATGTGCTCGATGAACCGGCCGCGTTTATTCCGCTGGTGATTGAGACGGCGCACTCGCGCTTTCCCGTTTTTGAAGACAGCAAAGATAACGTGATCGGTATATTGCTGGCCAAAGATTTGCTGCGCTATTACGCGAATGTGGATGAATTCGATATGCGCGATATGCTGCGCCCGGCGGTGTTTGTGCCGGAATCAAAACGGCTGAATGTTCTGCTGCGCGACTTCAAGGAAAACCGCAATCACATCGCGATTGTGGTCGATGAATACGGCGGCGTGGCGGGCTTGGTGACCATCGAAGACGTGCTCGAGCAAATCGTCGGCGATATCGAAGATGAATTTGATTTCGATGAAACTGAGGACAATATTCTTCCTGACAAATCAGGCCGTTTCCGCGTGAAAGCGGTGACGGAGATTGAAGATTTCAACGAGCATTTCGGCACACAATTCCTAGACGATGATTTTGATACGGTGGGCGGCTTGGTCATCAATCAATTTGGCCACGTGCCGAAGCGTGGCGAAACCGTTACCTTCGACGGCTTCAAATTCAGCGTGCTGCGCGCCGATAGCCGCAAGGTGCATTCGATTCTGGTTGAGAAAATTGTCGTCGCCTCAATAAACGAAACCGAGGCAGCATAGTTTGATGGTTGCATCATTGCTGCAAGGTATTTGGTTTCCGCAATCGCGTTTTATTCAAGCCCTAGTTGCTTTCGTCGGCGGTGCCATAGGCGTGCTTGGCTTTGCGCCGTTTTACGCGTGGCCCTGCGTGATTGTTTCATTGGTGATCTTATTTGCGCTATGGGGCGAAGCCGCATCCGCCAAACACGCCGCGTTGATTGGTTTGGCGTGGGGGCTTGGTCTGTTTCTGTTCGGCGTTTCTTGGCTTTATGTCGCCATTCACGTCTATGGCAATATGCCCGCGCCGTTGGCCGCGTTCGCGATATTTTTATTTTGTTGCTACATCTCCGCCTACCCGACGCTGGCGGGCGTTGTCGCCACCAAACTTGGCAAAAAATTCACCGCCACAACCGCCCTGGTCGGCGTGATGCCAGCCAGTTTCGTCGGGTTTGAATATTTACGCGGCTGGGTGGTGACCGGCTTTCCGTGGATGAGCGCGGGCTACTCACAAACGCCGGGCGGCATCATTCCCGCGCCGCTCGCCGGTTATGCGCCGGTCGTGGGCATGTTCGGTATTTCGTGGTTATTGGCGATCACGGCCGGCGCACTGACGCTATTGTTGACGCGCCGTGCCAGCCTCTCGCGCCGCATGAAAACGCTGCTTCCCACCACAATCATTATTGTTTGGATCGCAGGTTTTGGGCTGCAAGCCGTACCCTGGAGCACGCCATCTGGCGCGCCGCTAAGCGTGGCGCTCCTGCAAGGCAATATCAGCCAAGAACTTAAATGGCGCGAAGATGAATTGAGTAATAGCCTGTTTAACTATCAAGAGCTGGCGCTGAAATCGCGCGCGAAGCTGATCGTTTTGCCGGAGACGGCGGCACCGATTTTTTATCATGCGCTTCCCGCTGATTTTTTGACCTCGCTGAAACTGCGCGCACAAAATAATGGCGGCGATCTCATCATCGGTGCACCGTACTCCTCGCCCGCTACGTCCAACGCACCCGCGCCGTTTTTTAACAGCGCCATTTCGATGGGTGTAGCACCCACGCAGCGCTATTCAAAAGACCATCTGGTGGCGTTTGGTGAATTCATTCCGCCGCTGTTTTCGTGGGTATATTCATGGTTATCGATTCCGCTTTCAGGCTTCACCCAAGGCGGCCAACAGCAAGCGCCCATGCGGCTCGCCGACCATTTGGTGGCAATTAATATCTGCTATGAAGATGCTTTTGGTAGTGAAGTCGCGCGACCGTTGCCCGATGCCGAATTACTCGTCAATATGTCGAACATGGCGTGGTATGGGCATTCGCTGGCCGCCGATCAGCATGCGCAGTTTTCGCAAATGCGCGCAATGGAAACATCCCGCTGGATGCTGCGCGCGACCAATACTGGCGTAACCGCTGCCGTGAACGAGCGCGGAGAAATCGTTAAATCGCTGCCGCAATTTACGCGCGGCGTGCTGGAAATCGAGGCCATTCCGCGTCAAGGTGCAACCCTGTATGCGCGCTGGCGCGATGCGCCTGTGTTGATTTTGTTGGGGGTGATTTTAGTTGGGTTGGCTTTATATGGCGCGACGATACTCACACCCAAACCGGTCGTGCGCGCATAAAAAACTGCCAAGTGCAAAGCTCGGTCAAATCCTGCGAAGTAATACCTTCCAGCGACATCCGGCCCACGCGAATATTGATCTGGGGTTTGTCCTTCGCCGCCTCATAAAACTCCTGAAACGACGGATCCAGAAAATGGCTCACCAACTCCAGCCGGTATCCCGTTTGCTGCAGCATCGCGGCCATTTCTTTCAGCGTAAAAAAGCGAATGTGCGTGATGTCAAGCAAACCGCGCTCCGCGTAAGTCCATAGCCCACCGTCCGCCAGCTGCGCGATTAAATTGATATGTCGCGAATTCGGAATGCTGATGATGAGCTGCGCATCGCGGCTCAGATACGGTTTTAAATTCACCAGCGTGTGCCACGGGTCGTACATATGTTCAAGCACATCAGCGGCCACCACAGTGTCAATTGAGCCGTGTGCAATGCCTTCATTCACTAAATCAAAATCTTCAAATTTGCCGCACAGCGCCACATCAATATTCGCCTTCGCGGCATTCGCCGCCGCCTGATTGGGCTCGATCCCCGTCACATGCGCGCCGGGATTGTTGTCTTTCACGTACTTGCCCAAAACACCGCTCGCACAGCCAATATCCAGCAAGCGGCGCGGCGGGTGCGCCAGCACATTCAATAGCTGTGGGTTGAAATAGCCGTGATAATCGCCCTCGCTGTCATTTTTAATATCTAGGCAGCGCTGCCAGACGTACTGGGATTGCGGTGCCGGCGGCACTGGTTGGGAAATTTGAGGAGCGGTCATTTGATTTCGTCAGTATTGAAAAATTATGCTGCGCACTAAACAATGCCAGCAAGTTGAACAACCAGCAGCATTACCACGTAAAATTATAACCTTCAAGCATTTTACTGTTCAGTCTAACCCGGCAACAATTCATGATCACTTTTCAGCAAATTATTCTTAAGCTCCAACAATATTGGAGCGACCAAGGCTGCGCGCTGTTGCAGCCCTACGATATGGAAGTCGGCGCGGGCACATCGCACACCGCCACCTTCCTGCGCTCACTCGGGCCTGAGCCCTGGCGCGCCGCGTATGTGCAGCCTTCGCGCCGCCCGAAGGATGGCCGCTATGGCGAAAACCCGAATCGCCTGCAGCATTATTATCAATACCAAGTCGTGCTAAAACCATCGCCACCGAATATTTTGGAATTGTATTTAGGCTCGCTCGAAGCGCTCGGCCTTGACCTCAAACAAAACGATGTGCGCTTTGTAGAAGACGATTGGGAGAACCCGACGCTCGGCGCGTGGGGCCTCGGCTGGGAGGTATGGCTAAACGGCATGGAAGTCACGCAGTTCACGTATTTTCAGCAGGTCGGCGGCATTGAATGCAAACCCATCACCGGTGAAATCACCTACGGCATCGAGCGGCTCGCGATGTATTTGCAGAATAAAGAAAATGTTTACGATCTGGTATGGACAACCAGCAGAGAGCGAGGCGTTGAGCGCGCGCTGACCTATGGCGATGTTTATCATCAGAATGAAGTCGAGCAATCGAGGTACAACTTTGAGCATTCGGATGCCGACACACTGCTGCGCCACTTTGCTGATTACGAAGCGGGGGCGAAGCGACTAATTGATGCCGAATTGGCATTGCCCGCGTATGAGCAAGTGCTAAAAGCCGCGCATACATTTAATTTGCTCGATGCGCGCGGCGCGATTTCGGTCACGGAGCGTGCGGCCTATATCGGGCGCATTCGCAATCTCGCGCGCGCGGTGGCCGCCAGCTATTACGAATCGCGCGAACGTTTGGGCTTTCCGATGTTAAATATGCCGAAAGACAAAGCCGCATGATTCTGGAGGTCGCGCACTTGCATATCAAACGCGGCGAGTGCGTGGCATTCGAAGCCGCGTTTGCTGAAGCGGCACCGATTATTGTCGGCATGCGCGGCTATGTTTCGCATCAAATTCAGCGTTGTCTTGAAGACGATCATCACTATGTGCTGCTGGTGAATTGGCAAACGCTGGAAGACCACACTATTGGCTTTCGTCAATCAGCTGGATACCAACAATGGCGCGCGCTGCTGCATCATTTTTATGAACCCGCGCCAACGGTGCTGCATTTTGCGGCGCTGGCGCATTAAAAAATAATTGAATGAATAACAACATGCACCAAACATTACTCGTTGAACTTTTTACTGAAGAGCTGCCGCCCAAAGCGTTGAAAAAACTGGGTGATGCATTTGCCGCATCAATAATCAACGGCTTGAAAGCTCGCGGCCTTATTCGTATCGACAGTCAAAACACAAGCAATGACGCGGCGTTTGGAGCACAAATGTTCGCAACACC